>CALDQF010000316.1 GCA_937911845.1 uncultured Phycisphaera sp.
AGGCATCTTGAACCCGAATGGCAAAATCATCCCCGCGGTGAACTGCGAACAAGACCTCGACGAGATGTTGCTCGACGGCACCATCAACGGTGGCATGGCCCGCAAACTCATCGAGATTCGCGACTTGTTGTCCGAGCTTGATGTGGACGCGTCGGTGTCGATCACCTCCCCCGCCAAAGTCGCGCGGGAGTTGTTCACCCACCAAGGCAGCGGCACGCTGGTCCGCATGGGCACGCCCATCGTCGACTTGAAAGGCGTCGGGCAACTCGACCAAGCCAAAACCACCACGCTCCTTGAACGCAGCTTTGGCAAGACGTTGAAGGACGGTTTCTTTGATCGGCTCGGCGACGCCGATGTGCACTTGGGCGGCGACTACACCGCCATTGCCATTGTGCGGTCCACCACGATCGGTGTCGACTACCTCGACAAACTTGCGCTGGGGCCCGAAGCCCAGGGCATTGGTTTGGGGGCGTCGATGTGGAACCGACTCCGCGAGCAGCACCCCAAGATGTTCTGGCGTTCAAAGCCCACGAACCCAGTGAACAAGTGGTACCTCTCGCGGGCCGACGGCATGCACCGCGACGGCGAGTGGCTGGTGTTTTGGTGCGGCCTCGAAAACCACGAGGAAATCAACGCCTGCATTGCCGAAGCGCTTGAGCAAGAAGCCACCTTCCACGAACCGGAGCCCCCGCATGTCTAAGTCGATCGGATTGGTGGGCGCCCGGGGGGACGTGGGGGCCGAGATGTTGACATTGCTCGGGCAGCATCCCGAGTTCGAGTGTGTGTTTGCCTGTTCCAGCAGCCAAGCCGGGGATCTGGTGCAGCAGCACGTGCCCGCCGCGCCCGAGGGGTTGGTGTTCGAAAACCTCACCCCCGACGAAGCCGCCGCCCGCAAGGTGGACGCGCTGGTGTTGTGCTTGCCCGACGGTCACGCCGCCACGTGGTGTCCCGCGTTTGAGGGTACGGACACCGTCATCTTGGATGTGAGCAGCGACCACCGCTTCACCGACGCGTGGACCTACGGTCTCACCGAACATTTCCGCACGGACATCCAGCACAGCACACGCATCAGCAACCCGGGCTGCTACGCCACCGCCAGGCAACTGGCCTTGCGTCCGGTGGTCGACGACTTGGCCGAACCCCCGCACGGCTTTGGCGTCTCGGGGTATTCGGGTGCGGGCCGAACGCCTTCGCCCCGGAACGATCCCGAAGCGCTCGCCGATGGCGTGACGCCGTACAAGTTGGTGCACCACACGCACGAGCGCGAGATGAGTCGACACTTGGGCACGCCGGTGCGCTTCAGCCCACACGTGGCCCCGTTCTTCCGCGGCATCACCTTCCCGGTGCAGGCCAAGTTGCACCACGAAACGAGCGAAGCAGAACTGCTGGAACGATCTCAGGCCCTGTACGGCAACGACCCTTTGGTGCACGTCACCCAAGAGATACCCCGCGTGCAGACCATGGTGGACCACGACGGCGCGATCGTGGGCGGCTTCAGCGTGAACCCCGAACGGCCCAACGAAGTGGCCGTGGTGTGCGTGATCGACAACCTACGCAAAGGCGCGGCCGGACAGGCCCTGCAGAACCTCAACCTCGCTCTGGGCTGCGACGAAGCCTTGGGCCTTGATCCCATTTGGCAAGAAAGCACCGCATGAGCACCACCCCACTGTGGCACAAAGAAGGCACGACCATCGACGAGGCCGCCATGGCCTTCATGAGCAAGGACGATGTGTTCTTGGACCGGCACCTCTTCCGCTACGACATCCGGGCCACCGAAGCGCACGTGCGTGGGTTGGGCCGGATTGATTTGATGGAAGACGCGGACGTCGAACGC
>CALDQF010000317.1 GCA_937911845.1 uncultured Phycisphaera sp.
TGGCATGTCCGACATCACTTTTCAATTTCTTCGTTTTCTTTCCTTTGTTCCCATAGTCTTTGGTCTTCGATCAGTCACAAGTGGATCTTTACGAACCGACATCCTCAGATCAATACACGGTCGGTCCTTGCGACTTCGCCAGCCATGAAAACATTCTGTGCATCCGAATCGCGGCATCTTCGGGAGCAGACTCCCATAAAGGATTCCAAGACCGGTGGAGGTTTCGAACCGACGAGGGTGTCTATAGGACATGACGAGTATCCAGAGGACAAATCGTGTCGTGCGATTCCTAATCGGGGCGACAGGATTCGAACCTGCGACCTCTTGGTCCCAAACCAAGCGCTCTGCCAAGCTGAGCTACGCCCCGTGGCGAAGGAGTGATTGTACTCCAAGTCATCGAATTGGCAGAAATTTGCCATCAGAACCTGAGTGGAATTCTGGCTTGGTTGGTAAAGATGCCCCGGTTCTGGGGTCACTCGGTTAGAATTTGCACCGATATGGTTCATATTGCTTCGACTTTGGCACCGGTTTCATCCAACCTCGACTCGTATCTCCCCGTCGTGTTGATTGTGGTGATGGCCGTCGGATTCGGTGCGTTCAACCTCATCGCTACTGAGTTGATCGGCCCCAAAGTTGCTGGAAAAGTGAAAATGAGCACCTACGAGTCCGGGATGGACCCCATCGGAACCGCTCGTCAGCGTTTCCATGTGCGGTTCTATGTTCTGGCCATGACCTTCTTGCTGTTCGATGTTGAAGTCGTCTTCTTGTACCCCTGGGCAGTCGCTTACACCAAGGTTGCCCCTGGATCACCAGAAGCAGGACTGTATTTGGGCCGGGTGCTGTTCTTCGTGCTGACTTCCATCGTGGCCTATGTGTACGCTTGGCGCAAGGGCGTCTTCCGCTTTGACTGATTTCGGCCATCCGGTGGCTTCAGAGATCAAATTTTACGACATTTTGCCAAGCTTCAAGGGATGTTTTCTCGTCCCCTTGTGCTCCTTTGTGGAGTCAACTTGACAATCTCGAACTTCACGAGATGATGCCAAACCCAAAGTTCAAACGTTCCTGAGTTTTCGGCGACGCTGACTTGGCCCATGAAAAAACCCTCGCCGCGGCGGCAACCGCTGGCGAGGGCAAATCCGTTCGAACCTCCAGGTGGAACTTCCGTCTCACGACGGGAGTGTGGAGGGCTCGTTCGGTTGACGGCGGCCGTCCCGTGGCCATCCGTCAGTAACGACGTGGTGTGGCGTGAGGTGCATTGACCGGTGAACCGGCCGGAGTGGATCGCCCGCTCCCTGGGCGCCGCTCTGCTGCTTCGGGCTCCTTCCCAAAGCCAATGACTTCCTCGCTCCTTGCCTTTCTCCTCGTCGTGTTCTGTGGGCACATTGGCGTGCCCATTGGTCTTGGTGGTGTCTTCCAGCGGGTGCCGGAGGCGGCGGCATCGTCCTGACGCGGCGCCACCCCCGGATTGCCCGTAGTACTCAATTCAAGAACACCCCTCTGAGTTCCCGCAGTCGTTGCACTTGTAGCAAGTACCGCTTCGCACGGTGATGGCACCGCACACACTGCAGGGGGGGGAGTCCTGTTGCATGGCTCTCATTGCTCGATTCATGTTCTCTCGAGCCGTTTGTTCATCCGAAGTAGGAGCCGTTGCCGTTGCGACAGGCGCGGGCTCAGGTTCGGGTTCGGGTGATTCAAAACTGCCTTGGATGCTTGCGGTAGGTTCATTGGCCGAAGAAGTGGATTCGGTTGCAGTGGATCGCTTTGATCCAACCTTGGGCTCGACCGCAGTTTTGGGTGTGGTGGTGATGGTGGCCGAGGGAGATTCACTGCCCTTTCGAGAGGGAGGCGTCGACTTGTTGGTCGCTGAAGCAGTGCCGGAGCCAGTTTTGGTTCGTTTGGGGGCATTGTTTTCACGGAATCCATCGATGAATTCCATGCCCATCCATCGGAAGATGTAATCAACCAGACTTTTGGCGAATGGGATTTCCGGGTTCGAGGACATGCCCATGGGTTCAAAGCGTTGGTGGGCAAACTTCTTGACCAGACTTTCAACCGGCACGCCGTACTGCAAGGCCACACTGATGGCCGTGCCCAGAGAATCCATCAAACCTCCGATGGTGGACCCTTCCTTGCTCATGGTGATGAACAACTCGCCTGGCTGCCCATCTTCGTACAGGCCCACTGTCAGGTATCCCTCATGTCCGGCCACATTGAAACGGTGGGTCAAACTACGGCGAGTGTCTGGAAGTCGACGACGCATCGGACGTTCAACCACTCGCTCGGTGACTTGGGTTTGGATTGCTTCTGTAGCGGTGGTGGTGGGAGCACTGACATTGCCCTCAATGGTTTGAGCAATGTTCGACACTTCGGTCGACACTTCGTCGATGGCCTCGATAAGGCCGTCGTCTTCTCCGTCTTCCTCCTCGGTGGCATCGCTTGAGGAGTTCAGAGGTTGGCTGAGCTTGCAACCATCGCGATACAACGCATTGGCCTTCAGGCCCAGTTCCCAGGACATGGTGTAAGAGGCCGCAACTTCTTCGATCGTGGCACTGTTGGGAAGGTTGATGGTCTTGGAGATAGCACCCGAAAGGAATGGCTGCGAGGCGGCCATCATGCGAATGTGCCCTTCTGCGGCGATGTACCGCGTGCCGATGCGGCCGCATGTGTTGGCACAGTCGAAGACGGCAAGGTGCTTTTCGCTCAGATGCGGGGCACCTTCAATGGTTTGCGTGCCGCAGATGATGTCAGAAAGGTCGCGGATCTCGCTGGGCTTCAGACCCAACGCCTTCAGTCCGTCGAAGCTGAAGTCTGCTTGAGCAGCAGTTGCGTCAATGCCAGCGCGTGTCAGCACCGAGGCAGGCATGCTGTAGGCATTGAAGGCGAAGGGCAGCTCAAATTGAGAAGGAAGTGACTCAGTGAGCGTTTGCAAATCTGATTCGGTGTATCCAGCTTCGCTGAGGAAATCGCGGAACGAGCAGTTTCGGCCGGCGATTTCGGCATCAAGGTTCTGGGTTCCCAAGACATAGGCGAGAATGTCAGAGATTTGACTTTCTTCGTAACCCAACGATTGCAATGCGGGCTCAAGGGAAGCGTTGGCAATCTTGAAATATCCACCGCCAGCGAGCTTCTTGAATTTCACCAGTGCGAAATCAGGTTCAACGCCGGTGGTATCGCAATCCATCAGTAGGCCAATGGTGCCGGTCGGGGCGATCACGCTGACCTGAGCGTTTCTGTAACCGAACTTTTCTCCCAAG
>CALDQF010000318.1 GCA_937911845.1 uncultured Phycisphaera sp.
ACGCTGTGTGTTCTCGCTGCAGCCATCGGCGAGCGATTGGGGCGATAGAAAAAGCGGCTCCCCGAAGGGAGCCGCCTCGATTCAAAAAATGTCGCTTCGACTTATCCGCAGGGTGCGTCAAAAGTGAAGAGCGCTTCTTCAGTGACCGATTCCGCAGGAGTCGACTCGCGATCGAGAAGGTTGTTCCCGATGGGAGCAGCGTTGACACTGCCTTGGTTGGAGCGGACGATGCCAATGACAGAGTCGAGGCCATTCATACCGGTGCTGGATCCGATGCCATCATTGACAAAGATACAGTCGAAGCCTTGGATGCCACTGGCCTGCAGTTCGTCAGGGACAAAAGTATCAACGCGGTTGATGTGGCCATCGTTGAAGCACAAGTTCCCAGACCACTTGCTGTCAGGACCGAGCAGTTCGTAGGTCAGATCCTCTTCAGGAACCGCAGCAGGTTGGCCAGGGCCCCAGCCCAAACAAGGGCCACGGGTGCCGATGATGCAGAAGTTTGAATCACCGGTGTCTTTCCATTTTTGTCGCTGCCGCTTACCCATGATTGGGGTCGAGGCGTACGAAATGTTGCACTCACTGTCCAAGTTGGCGGCCATCGAGGGGTCCCAGAAGATGGGGCCGGTGCCACTGGGGTTTGGATTGAGAACCGCGTAGTTGTAATCGTCCTTGACGATGACGTTTGCGTTTTGTTCAGTGGGTGAAACCAAGATCTCGGTGTCGTAGTAATTTTCAGCGACCAGCACGGAGTGCATGTTGGCGGTGGTGTTCAGGTCGTTGCGTTCTGCGCCACGACCCTGAATGAATACGCCATTGATCTGCTGACGGTAGACAAGGCCGGGCGTGGGAAGACGGCCCTTCTGGTCCGAAGCCCATGCAAACCAAGCCTTATGGATTTGGCTGAGTTGGGTTCGGTCTTTGGTTTCGCGAGCCTTGCGGCGGGCGGAGTTCAAAGCGGGGAGCAGAAGGCTGATGAGAACCGCGATGATCGCCATGACCACGAGGAGCTCGATGAGGGTAAATCCGCGTTTGCGTTGCATCGTTGATATCTCCTTTGGGTTGAGATCAGTCCGAAAGGGACTCAGTGTAAATCTGGGCAAAGTTGTTGAAGTTGGTTCGCATCATGCCCAAGTAGCAGTCACCACCTCGGAAGACCGAGTTGCCAACATCTTTGAACTCACCGGCATAGATGTTGTCCTTCTTCACGCCAAGGTCAGAGAAGCACTGGACTTGATCTTGTGGCTCGTACTGCGAGGCAAAGAAGTCCTGGACACGCTCGATGTGGTTGTCTCCGTAGACCACGTGACCTTCCCATTGTTCGGCCGCACCGTGGAAGCCGAGGGTCCAGGACTGTTCGTAGTCCTCGATGGTCATGCCGTTCATTTGGCAGTCGTTTGCCGCGGTATTTGGGTCGTGCATTGGGGCCCGGTTGGCGAGCAAGGCGTCGGTAGAATTTGCACTGGTGCGCCACTTGGTCTTCTTGCGAAGGCCGATGAGGTGCATGTGGTAGTACGAGGTGTTGCAGAGGAACTCGCCATTGGTGGTGTTGTTGCGATAGGCCCCCGTGGACAAGTTGGCTTGGAAGATGTTCTCATCGGTATCGGCCGGCAAGGACACAGCATCAGCACCAGATTCAGCAACATCGCCGTCCCAATAAGTGTCGGCCATGGGCTTGTAGGCGTCATAGTTGTAGTTCAAGTATTCGCCGATGTAAGGGTTGGTTTCCACGGCGGACACCAAGATGTCGGTGTTGAACGCACGCTTGGCGACCAGGGCGGAGTACAGCGCGCTGGTGATGTTGCGACGAGTTTGCTCGGGACCAGCACCAGGGTTTTGTCGGTTGGTGAACCGGTCGGCCCGCCGGTTGATGAGGCCGGGGGTGGGCAAGGTTTCGTCGTCCGCGAAGGACAACATGGAACCGTGAATCTGCTTCACTTGGTTGCCGTCTTGGGTGGACTGGGCGTTCCGTCGCGCTGAGGCGAGGGCTGGGAGAAGCAAAGAGATGAGCAGCCCGATGATTGCAATCACAACGAGCAGCTCGACGAGGGTGAATCCACGCGTACGTTTCATGGCGTAGGTCTCCGAAGAGGGGAACAAGGCGGATGGCCGGTCAACCAGGGACCGAACCGACGAAAAGGAATGGAATCCGAAAATTCCGTATCAAGATGTCGGTCGGGCCTCGGGTCGCCAATCGGCGGTTCCCCGCAAATGGGGGAGATGAGGACATGGTGCTCAAAAGAGCGGTATCAGGAAATGGGAATCACCCGCTCCCGACCAAGAAAGTTAAGAGAGAATGCTAACCGATTGTGAAGGAGTTACAAAGGTACAGGGCGTTCTGGCCCCCCTCCCGACCACAAAAAGGATCATGACATGTCTGCCATCGCTGCCCGAATCCAAGAACTTGGCTTGCAACTTCCCGCCCCCGCCGCTCCCGCCGGTTCGTACGTACCGGTGGCCCAAACTGGAAACTTGCTTATTGTGAGTGGACAACTCCCGTTTTGCGACGGATCCCTGCTCGCAGAGGGTCCCGTCCCCAGCATGTGTTCTCTTGAAAAAGCAGTGGAAGGGGCCAAACAGTGCGGTTTGAACGCCTTGTCGGCTCTTCAACACCATTTGGGTGACCTTGATCGGGTCAGCCGGGTGGTCCGGGTGGGGGTGTTTGTCGCCTCCGATCCAGACTTCACCGCCCAGCCCACCGTGGCCAACGGGGTCAGCGACCTCTTCTTTTCCGTCTTCGGAGAGGCCGGACGGCATGCCCGGGCCGCCGTGGGGTGCCCCAGTTTGCCTCTGGGCACGGCAGTTGAGGTCGAAGTGATGGTTGAAATCAGTGGTGATTAACTGAGATGGGGCGGCTTTGGGCTCAGCCCCTCTTCTTCCAGTCGGCTAAGAATTTCTCCAGACCTTGATCGGTCAGAGGGTGCTTCATCATCCCTTCAATCACTTTGAAGGGCACGGTTGCAACATCAGCACCGATGAGGGCGCACTGCACCAAGTGCATGGGATGTCGAATCGATGCAGCGAGGACTTGGGTCTCGTAGCCGTAGTTGTCGTACACCGTTCGAATTTGCTGAATCAAATCCATGCCGTCTTGGCCGATGTCATCAAGTCTTCCAATAAACGGGCTGATCAAGAATGCTCCGGCTTTGGCCGCCATGAGCGCTTGCAGAGGTTGGAAGCACAGCGTCAGATTGGTTCGTACGCCACGGCTTGACAAACTGTTGCACGCTCGGATGCCATCGGTGGTGCACGGAAGTTTGATCACAATCTGCTCACCGATTTCCACGAGAGGTTCCGCTTCTTCGAGCATGGCATCGTGTTCGGTGGCCGTCACTTCCGCGGAGACTGGTCCTTCGCACAACTCGCAAATGGCGGCCATGCGTTCGTGAAAGTCCGCACCTGCTTTCGCGATGATGGACGGGTTGGTGGTGACACCATCCAAAGCGCCCAAGTCTCGGGCGGCACGGATTTCATCGAGGTCGGCACTATCGAGGTAAAGGTCCATCCGGACTCCAATGCAGTGGGGGGGTTATTTCAACAAGTACAAGATGAACAGCAGCAGGTTCACGAACAGGCTGCCCACCAAAGCGGCGAGCATCCAAGTCGGGGGGGTAGATTCAACGTTTGGCTTGCCTACTTTGGTGGGGATGGCGCTGGCCGCGCTGGCCGCGGCGGCGGTCTCAGCAAGAACTGAAGCATCAATGACAGATCTCGCGAATTTTGGTGGCAAGTCCTGCATCACCAGTTCCAAATCAATAAGCAAATCATCGGCCGAGTGGTAACGATCCTCGACCCGTCGGGCGAGCATGTGCTCAATGATTTGCGCGCACCCCGAACTCAGTTCGGAATTCAAGTGGTCTGGCGGTACCAGATCTTCCTTGAGGTGGGCCTTCATGACCTCTTTGGGATTGGCTCCCTTGAAGGGAACCTTGCCGGTGACCATGTGATAGAAGGTCGCGCCCAGGCCGTAGATGTCCGCTGGTGCTGCGATATCCATCCTGCCGCGAATTTGCTCGGGAGAGATGTAGAACGGCGTGCCGAACGCTTTGTTCTTCTCGAGTTCCGCTGTTTCGGTGTCATCCACGTGACGGGCCAATCCAAGGTCGGCCAGCTTTGCGACCCCTGCTTTGGTGATCATGATGTTCCGGGGCTTGATGTCGCGGTGCAGGAAACCCTTTCCGTGGGCGTGTTGCAACGCCAGGGCGATTTCTTGGATAATTTCCAAGGCTCGTCGTTCGGGGAGTTTGCCTTTCTTTTTCAACAGCTCATGGACATCGGTGCCGTCGACGTACTCCATGACGAAGTAGTGGCGTCTTCCCACCGCGCCGACGTCCACCGCGGCAACGATGTTGGGATGGTTCAATTTGGCGGCGGCTTGGCCTTCTTGTTTGAATCGCTTGATGTAGTCCGTATTGGCGCTGAACCGGCTGGGCAGGATTTTGATTGCCACGAGACGGTCCAAACTGACTTGGCGGGCAAGGTAGACAGCTGCCATGGCGCCCGAGCCCAACTTCCGAAGCACCTCGTAGCCAGGAATGGCTTGGTTGTTTTCCACGGCCCGGGCAAAAGTCCCAGACGAGTCGGAATCATTTGGAGGTTTGGGAGTTTGGTCGGTCACGAATATGGAATCATCATCCTGTGGGCGGCTTCCGTCAAGGTGAACGGCGGTTTCGTTGCCGTAGAATCCAATTCGTGACCGATACGCCGGAACGCATCTTGCTGATTCGGCCCAGTGCCTTGGGCGACCTCTGCCGCACGGTCCCCGTCCTGCGTTCCCTGAGAGCGTCATATCCCTGCGCCCACATCGATTGGTTGGTGCGAAGCGATTGGCAAGAGGCGATTTCGGCCCACCCGGATCTGGACGGCGTGGTGCCTTTTCACCGTGATCAATTGCGACATCCTTGGAAATCAAGCCACCGAGCGGCCGCCCGTATGTTGCGGCGTACCCTTCGCGAGGCCCATTACGACCTGGTGCTCGATGCCCAAGGCCTCTTTCGGAGTGGGCTGGCGGCCCATTGGACCGGAGCGCCCCGTCGGATTGGCTTTGCCGATGCTCGGGAAGGCGGGAGATGGGGGCTGACCGAACATGTTGACATTCCCGAAGGAACCCATGCGGTGGATCGCATGTTGGGTCTGTTGCAGCCTCTCGGCATTCCGGCCCGAGCCGATTTGCAACTGTTTCTTTCCCCTTCCGCCCACCACGAAGCCAAGTCGTGGCGGGAAGCCAGATCACTGAGCCCGGGCGGGTATCACGTGCTGGCTCCCACCACCCGGGGTGCGGCCAAACGCTGGCCGCTTGAGCGTTGGGTTGAGCTTGGGCGAGCCGTTGGTGGCCCCTGCGTGGTGGTTGGTTCTCCAGCCGACCGTTCGGGCCTTGTTCCGTTGGTGAACGCCTTGGGGTCCTCAGCCCACTTGGCAGCGGGGGCCGTTTCCTTGGGTGGAACCATGGGCTTGGTGGCCGGGGCCGCGCGTTTGGTCGGCTTGGATTCGGCACCGCTGCACATGGCATCGGGCTTTGGGGTGGCGGCCTTGGGGTTGTTCGGTCCCACCGATCCTGCGTTGACCGGACCGTGGCGGGGGGCGGGTGCATCCATTCGTCCGGCCGGGGTTCCATCCCATGTGCGTTACCGTCATACCGATGATCGATGGATGCGTCAGTTGTCGGTGGACATGGTGTTCGACCGACTGGAAGAGATCCCCATGACGCCGCGCAGGCTGTGGCTTGGTTCAGGTTCCCCGCAACGCCGGGCCATGCTGCAAGAAGCGGGGTATGCGGCCACGGCCCGTCCTCCCCACTTGGATGACGGTCAACTCACACCTGGTGATGTGGGTCCAGAAGAGTGGACATTGGCTCTGGCGTGTTGGAAAGCCCGTGCGGTGGCGGAGTCGCTGCGGGCTGAAGGTGCTCGGGGGGTGGTCTTGGCTGGGG
>CALDQF010000319.1 GCA_937911845.1 uncultured Phycisphaera sp.
CATGTCCACTGCTCCCACCGTGCTCGCTTTTTCCGGCGGGCTTGACACTTCGTTCTGCGTTCCTTGGCTCATCGAGCGTGGCCACCACGTGGTGACCGTGCACGTGGATACGGGCGGTTTGGCTCCGGTTGAATCCGAAGCCATCAAAAACCGCGCCCTCGAGCTCGGTGCTTCCGAACACATCACCGCCGATGCGGGACCCGCGCTGTGGGATTCCTTCGTGAAGCCCTTTGTGATGGGCGGCGAGAAGTACCAACAGCGGTATCCCTTGCTGTGTTCCGACCGCTACGTCATCGTGGAAGAACTCGTGAAGATCGCCCAAAGCCTCGGCGCGACCGCGGTGGCCCACGGCTGCACCGCCATGGGCAACGACCAATTCCGCTTTGACCAATCCCTGCGTTCGGTCTGCGACTTGCCCGTGCTCGCACCGATTCGCGACATCCAGTCGGAAGCCGAAGCCCTCCGCCCCTACGAGATGGACTACCTCAAGGCCCGCGGCTTTGACGTGCCCGACCATTACAAGAAGTACACCATCAACGAAAACGTACTCGGCACCACCATCTCGGGTTCCGAGATCGACGAGTTTGGCGCTCCGGGCGAAGACACCTACCGCATGTGCCAACCCCGGTCGCAGAGGCCCGAAGCTCCCGCCCAATGCACCATCGAATTCCAAAGCGGCGTGCCAGTGGCTTTGAATGGCCAGGCCATCGCGGGCCCCGACATGCTCGCGCAGCTCAACCAAACTTTCGGCGCCTACGGCGTGGGCCGCGGCATCTACACCGGCAACACCATCGTGGGCCTGAAGGGTCGCATCGTCTTTGAGTGCCCCGGCATCGAAGCCTTGCTGGTGGCCCACCGCGGTCTTGAAGAACTCACGCTGACCAAAGCCCAGGCATCCTTCAAACAAGACGCCGCGCGGCAGTGGACCGATCTCGTCTTTGGCGGCTTCTTCCACGAACCGCTGCGTCACGACCTCGAAGCGTTCTTGCTCTCCAACCAAAAGAAAGTCACCGGCACCGTGACCCTCGAAACCCACGGCGGCACCTGCGAACCGGTGGCCATCGACACGCCCCACGCGCTGGTGGCCGACGACGCGGTCTACGCCCAAAAGGCCAGTTGGAGCGCCGAAGACGCCGCGGGCTTCATCAAGATCCACGGCAATGCCTCGGCCCTGGCGGCCAAGCAGGTGATGGCATGAAGCAGCGCATTCTCGAACACCTTGAGGCGTTGGTGTCGTGCGACACCTCAAAGCCCGCCGAGACCATGCAGGTGGACGATCCCATCATGCAGTACGCGGCCGGGCAGTTGCAAGCCGCGGGGTTCACCACCGAGTTCCAAGACTTGGGCCAGGGACGTGTGAACTTGGTCGCCAAACGCGGTGCACCCAAGCTGCTGTTGAACTGCCACATCGATACGGTTCCGGTCGATCCGCAGTGGACGCTTGACCCGTTCACTTTGACCGAAGCGGGTGACAAAGTGCACGGGCTGGGCAGCTGCGACATCAAAGGCGCGGCCGCGTGCATGCTGACCGCGGTCGAAGCATCCGACCACGACGTGGCG
>CALDQF010000320.1 GCA_937911845.1 uncultured Phycisphaera sp.
GAGATCTTTTCGTTCTGACCGCAAGCGGTCAATTTGCTTTTGCAGATTTTGCTGCAACTCAAACTGCTCTTGCATCTTCTGGGCATCACCTTCGTCGCCTTTGTCGCCGAATTGCATCATGGCCCCGAACATGCCTCCCATGTCGATGTTGGGCATGCGTCGGTGCATGCCAAGCATTTGCTGGTTGACTTCACGAAGAGAGGTGCGATAGTCGGCGGCCAGTCCTGCTAGACCTTCCCGCTGTTCCATACGCAGGGAGTCCAGCGTGAGGGCTTTTTCGAAAGCAGGGTCCAAGAGGTCAGGATCACGGCCGATTGTTGGGACGGCGGCCAGGCCATAGGACAAATCAAAGGCATCGGACTCGGCCAGCGGTAGCAAGAGGGACAAGGCGCTTGCCGCGTCATCCGTGATTTCGTTGGCCGAGTCAACGAATTCACTTCGTTTTTGCTGGCGAGCCATCATGTCATTCATCATTTGCATGGGATTAACGTTTTTGTCCTTCTCACCACCACCCATGCTCATGCCGATCATGTCGGACATGCTCATGCCTGATTCACGGTGGTCGGCCAATTCTTCGAGCGGCTCTAAAATGCTCCGCTCCCACGCTTCGAGAGCGCTTTGGAATGCCGCTGGATTTTCGGGGGTCCAACTGTTGTCAGTGACCAACTCTCGCAGATCGACCTTCCAGCCTTCACCGGTGGCGGCCCCCATGAACATCCGGGCAATGCCTTCCATGCCCCCGGAACCAATGCGAGCCATCAACCAGGCTCGTTGCCGGGTGATGTCAAAAGTGGAAATAGCGGAGGTTCGTTCGGGGAACAAAGCTGACAGTGTGCTAAATAGGAGTTCGTCGGCGAATCGAATGGCTTGGTTGCGTTCGCGGCGACGGTCCTCACTGTCGGCCATCATGTTCATCATGGATGTCGGGTCGTCTTCGGAGAACTCGATGATTTCTCGCTCGGGCAGGTTGTCCGCACAAGACAATCGGTAGTCGTCAATGATGGCGTCCAGGAGGCCTTGGTCTTCCTCGGAGACTCCGGCGAGCTCTCGGATGCTGGGGGTGTCCAAGGGAAGGAGTACGCCTCGGCTGCCGAACATTTCCCCGGCGATATCCATTCCGATCGCCATGGGGCCATCCATGGGCACTTCATACTCTTGGCCATTCTCAACGATCATCATTGCGCCGTCGCTGAACTGGATGGATTCTGGCCCATCAGCTCCCGAAACACTGATCAGAATGTTCCCGGCACCGCCACTGCGATCAATGACCATCTCGGCTCGTCCTTCGGATCCACCCTCGGGGAGGAGTTCGTCGGTCAATTTGCGGTCGTAGGCGCGGGCCTCCGCGAAGGCTTGATCGCGGGGGGATTGATTCCGCGCTTTCTTGTCACCTTTGCTTGCTTTTCCATCTTTGTCTCCCTTGCCACCTTTGCCTCCCTTGCCTCCATCGAAGCCAGACAACTTCATCATGTCTTGCATGTTGAATTCATCATCATCATCCAGAGCATCGATGAGGCGATCCCAGATATTGTTCATGCCCTCCCGGAAGGCCAGGCGTTTCTCAGACAGTTCAGCGGCCAGCGCCGTATTGTCTTCCTTTTCAGCTTCATTGATTCGACGGGCAAACAGTGGGTCGGCCGAAGGCTGGTTGACCCCGGGATACATTTGCCGGAGGACTCGTAGCCTGAACTGATATCCGTCGTCGGTGTCGAGGTTGGAGAGGACGCTCTGAACAAAGGATTTCAGCGACCGTGCAATTGCTTGGTCCGCCTTCTTCCGCACGTCGTCTGATTTGCTGAAATCCCAGGCATCCCCAAACATCGACTCTTCAGAAGCGGCCATCTGGGCTTCGAATTCCTCCTGAAGCATTGAAAATTCGGCCTTGAGATCTTCAATTTCTGCATCTGTCAAGTCAGGGCGTGCTGCTCTGCCTTCCGCGCCTTTGCCTCCAGCGCCTTTGCCGCCCTTGCCACCAAGCTCCCTTTTGATTTGGCCCAGACGTTTGGTGATGTCCGGATCCACAATGGCATCAAAGTTGGGTTTGGCTTGTTCCCGATCGAGTCGATCCTCGATGGCATCCAACCGTTCTTTTCGATAGGTCCGTATGGCACTGGTCTGAGTTTTTCCGTGCTGGGCGGCAGCAAGTTCCATGGCCTCAGTGATTTCGACGTCAGAGAAGACCAAGAGGTCTTGGGCCTCAATGCTCATCGCGCCGCCAAAGTTCCACTCGAAGCCAGGCCACGTCTGGGCGCGGAGTCGTTCTCGCTCTCTTCGTCCTCGCACATCCTCGAGTTGCAAACGCTGGCTTTCGGTGAGATAGGCGTAGGCCAGCTCGAAGAGTTCATCTTCCGCTTCTTCCAACTCATCACAAAGATTGCGGTACTTGGAGCGTCGGCTGCGAAACGAGGCAGCGAGTTCTGGATCAGCACTCGCCCATTGGTATTTTTTGTCGTTGTTATCTTTTTCTACAAAATCGGAGAAGTCATCTTCGATGATTTCACGGAAGGCTTTGACGTAAGTGTCATGGGCCGGAAGAAGGCCGTTGACTTGGGCTTGACTCAGCCCCAACTGCTCAGTGAGGACACGGAATCGATCCCAATTCATCACCTCTGGAAAACCATCGTTCCCCCAGAATTGTCCTGAGGCCATGGTGGTGAAAAGCAAAACGGTGGCAACAATGCGATTCATGGGAAAGTCTCCGTACGCAGATGGTACGGGCGAGAACCTCGTTGGGTTCAGTGAGAAGGATGTTTGGGGTTAGGAATCGTGGTGGCTTGGTTGCTGCCGTCCTTCCAACCGCCCGACGCCCAAAGCGGTGCCAAAGCCAATGGCAGCCGCCATGGCTGCCGACATGACCTCTTGGAGAGTCGGTGTGAAAGCTTCAGTACGCCAGTACTTGGGTTGGACGTCATCCCGTTGGACGACGGAGATGATGGTTTGTCCTCGAATCACATCGCCAACGTCTGGTTGGACCCCAACTCGGAACGGCCAGAGGCCAAGCACCGCACCCAAGAGCAACCCGAGCAAGACCCCGGTCGTCGCCGATTCATGTTTTCGGAGCAACGTGCGCATGATGACGGCCGTCAAAGCGATCCCGAGGGCAAAGCCAACTCCAAAAGGCAGGAGGGTTTGAAGGGGAGGCAGCAGTGCGTCAAGGCTGCCCAGTTTGATGCCGTCTTTGAAGCCATCGATGGCGCTGAGAATCACCACGTACTGTCCCAACAGCAGCAGAACAAATCCTCCGGAAAGCCCGGGCAGGATCATGGAGGCGCCACCGAGCATCCCAGCCAAAGCCGCCATAACCCATCCACTGGTGGTGGCAAAACCGCCCACGCTCTCAAGGATGGCCAAGCCGCCCATTGCCATGACGCCCAAGACCACTCCGCCTTTTGCTCCAGGTGTCCACTTTGGCAGTTGGCGAAGGAGAAGGGGCACCCCACCGAGGGTCAGTCCGATGAATGTTGCGTAGGCAAGCGGGCGGTGGTTCTGGACCAGATTACCGACGGCGCCGGCAAGGCTGACGATTGTCACGGCCGCCGGAATGGCGATCCACACCACAGGAGCCAGGCTTCTCCTGGTGATGTTGAGTCGGCACAGTTGGCCTACCGCCTCGATCAGCGATCGGTACACACCCGCCGCGAGCAGCATGGTCCCTCCGGAAATACCAGGGACCAGGTTGGCCAGGCCCATGAGAACACCTCCGGCAATGTGGTTGAACACATTCACAATGGATGCATCGGATGTCTGGCGCTGGGATCTTCAGACATTGAAGAGGAAGTGAATGATGTCGCCGTCGACCACAACGTAGGTTTTTCCTTCGCTTCGGAGTTTGCCCGCTTCCCGGATGCCCTTCTCGTGGTCATGAAGTTCGAGGTCGTCCAAACTGAAACATTCGGCTCGGATGAATCCGCGTTCAAAGTCGGTATGGATGACGCCGGCGGCTTGGGGTGCGGTGGCTCCAATCGGAATGGTCCAGGCCCTGATCTCCTTCTCCCCGGCGGTGAAGTAGCTCTGGAGGCCGAGCAGGGCGTAGGCCGCACGTGTAACCTTGTGGAGGGCGGGTTCATCCATGCAAAGATCAGCAAGCATCTCCGCTTTGGTTTCATCGTCGAGCTCGGCGAGTTCACTTTCAATCTTTGCGCACACTTTGACCATGCCGGCACCGGTATCCTTGGCGTGAACGCGGAGGGCAGCGGTGGGCGGGGAGTCGTCTGCAAGGCCTGATTCATTGACATTGGCAATGTAGATGACTCGCTTGGCCGTGATGAAACCGTAGCCGCGGAGTGTGCGTTCCTCGTCTTCAGAGAGTTCCATTCCACGGATGGGCTGAGCGGATTCCAAATGGGTCTGGCAGCGCTGCAGAAGTTCCAACCGAGCGGCCCATTCTTTTTCTCCAGTTCGTGCTTGACGCCGAGCTTTGTCAACTCCGTTTTCGCACACGGAGAGGTCGGCCAAGATGAGTTCGGTTTCAATGACATCTGCATCACGTACCGGATCCACGCTTCCGTCCACATGGGTGATGTCAGCATCTTCAAAGCAGCGGACAACGTGCAAGATGGCGTCCACTTCGCGGATGTGAGAAAGGAACTTGTTCCCGAGCCCTTCGCCTTCACTCGCCCCTTTGACGATTCCAGCAATGTCGACCAATCGAACTGCAGCAGGAATGACCTTTTGGGTCGGAATCCTGGCTTCGATGCGAGCCAGCCGAGGATCAGGCACTTCAACAATGCCGACGTTTGGTTCAATGGTGCAGAACGGATAGTTCGCGGCCTCGATACCAGCGGCGGTGAGTGCGTTGAAGAGGGTGCTTTTGCCAACGTTGGGCAGACCAACAATGCCACATTCCATGATTTGTACTCCTCGTGAAGAGCAATTCTACGCGGTGAGGCCATAAAAAATGCCACCCCGAGCGCGAGGCATCGGGGCGGCGTGGGGGGCAAGAAAGGAGGCAGTCATTGCGTGGGGATCGAGCCCA
>CALDQF010000321.1 GCA_937911845.1 uncultured Phycisphaera sp.
CATGCCGATGGCAGACCACCCGCTGCCAAGGTTCGGTCAGACTGGCGATCGCAAGCGCGTTGGCCGCGGTACCCGTCGCCACGAAGAACACTTCGACTTGCGACGCAAACAGTTCACGAAATGCTTCGGTCGCACGCTGGGTCCATGGATCATCTCCATATCCCTCCGCATGGCCCGAATCCAAACTTTGAAGCGCGGTGATGGCTTCTGGAACCAATCCTGAATTGTTGTCGCTGCGAAAAGAACGCATGGTTTAGACAGTAGGACCAGAAGCCCGGACCACATCGTCCAAATTGAATTTGGCGTCGTTGGTGCGGAATTTTTCGGCCAGTGCGGTCGCCGCTTGGTCGTACGCCACTGGATCCGACCAAGTGGACCGGGGGTCAAGAAGTTTGGTTGGCACACCAGGAACAGCTTCTGGAGTCAACAGGCCGAAAATCGGATGGGGCTGACAGGGAACGTTGTCCAAAGATCCATCCAAGATGGCATGCACCATGGCCCGGGTGTGCGCCAAGGGGAATCTGGAGCCCACGCCGTAGCCTCCACCACTCCAACCGGTGTTCAACAGCCAGACTTTGGTGCCGTGTTCCGCAATACGGTCTGCGAGCATTCGGGCATAAAACACCGGAGGGCGAGGCATAAATGGACCACCGAAGCATGGCGAGAAGTTGGGCACGGGTTCGGTTACTCCCGCTTCAGTACCAGCCAATTTTGAGGTGTATCCGTTGACGAAGTAGTACTGAGCTTGTTCGGGGGTCAACCGGGAAATCGGAGGAAGGACTCCAGTGGCGTCAGCGGTCAGAAAGATCACATGACGTGGGTGACCCGAGACAGAAGGCTGCAGTGCACCCTCCATAAACCGAATGGGGTACGTGACCCGCGTGTTCTCGGTAACAGATCCGTCGTCGTAGTCAGGTTGCCGGTTGGGTTGCAGGACGACATTCTCGAGCACACTTCCAAATCGGATGGCGTGCCAAATCTCAGGCTCCCCCTCCTCCGAGAGTCGGATGCACTTGGCGTAGCACCCACCTTCAACATTGAAGACACCATCGG
>CALDQF010000322.1 GCA_937911845.1 uncultured Phycisphaera sp.
TGGGCGGTGCGCTCTTACCGCACCCTTTCACCCTTACCCCCAGACGAGCCGGGGGCGGTTTGCTTTCTGTGGCACTTTCCCTGACCCGCGACGAGTGGGCCGGTGGGGGTTACCCACCACCATGTCCTGTGGTGTCCGGACTTTCCTCCCGCGGCACAAGACCGCCGACGATCACCTGTCCAAGCGAAATTGTAGGAAACAAACCCGGCCTGGCCAATCGGCAGGTACGCTTTCTTCAGAAATGGGACTCGTTGTTTGGGCACAACTTGAAGACGAACAGAGCGTCAAAGATGCCCTCCAAGTCATGGATCTACCTCTGGTGGCGGTCGGGAATCCGGGAGCCACCGGAGGTGCTTTGGCCACTCGACTTGAGGCACCACCACTGGATGATCTGCGGGCGGTCCCAGAAGGATCCAGCACCCTTTTGGTCATGACCGAAGAAGAAGTCACTTCAGAAAGCCTCCGACCTTGGGCTTCGGGAACACAACAAATCTTCACCACTGGCCACTTCCCTGCCGAGCCCCAAGAAGCCGCCGCCATCCCCGATCGTGTTCGACTTGCCCCCCGCTTTCTCCGTTCTGCTGGTTTTCGTGCCGCCCTTGACCTTTTGGAGTCTTCACCCAGCCCCAGCTCCATGCATGCTGACTTCTCGAGCAACACCGGCAGAGACTTGCGTTCACTGTTGATCGACGCTCTAGACACGCTGCACCACGTCGGAGGTGCGGTGGTGAGTTTGCGAGCCAAACAAGACACGCCCGGAGGCGGAAGAGTCTCTGTCCTGCTGAAGCACGAGGCCGGCGCTATCTCAACCATTCGATGCGACGCAAACTGTCCCGTTGTCCGAAGGCAATTGGTGGTGGGCTCTGAGGAACACCTTTTGGAAATTCACGCCCAAGGATTCCGCGCCTACGGGCAGCAGGGCGTCGATGAAGGTGGAGACTTAGAATCGTGTGACCCCAGTTTGGGCGCGGCGGCAGGAGCCACCATTGCCCGGTTCCAACACGCCGGCGAAGAAGGACGCGGTCCTGCAGATTTGGTTTGGCTTTCGCTGCTTCAGTCCGGCATCGATCTTTCCTTGCGGACCGGCGACTCAGTTCGTCCCGAAGACATCGCCTCGATGCATGGCATTCGTCTGTGAACCGCCTGCAGTAAAAAAGCCCCCCAAACGCAGAGTTAAGATCAGAAATGTCCGAGGCCTCGGCCAACTCTGGCCGGCCGATGCTAGCAAGTCAGATCAGAAAGCGGGCTCGCAGTGGCATCACGATCTCTGGGATCACTCGGTCGGAAGCCAAGGCTTCCACCCGGCCGGCCAACTCATGCACCAAGACTCCGGGATCTTCGAATCGCTCGACAGGGCCCGTTCGTTTGACTGTGGAGTACACGCTACAGCTCTCGACGTTGCCAAGGCCCCTTCCCTTCCCTCGAGGGCGCACTTCAACTTGGGCCTGCAAGTGGGCACTGTGGTCCAAACTCCAAGCCAACATGGGCTGCATTTCTACTACCCGTTCTTCGTCACAGCGCATCAACCCCGCCAATCTTGACCCCCCCAGCAAAGTGTCGTGGACTGCTTCGTAATGGTCTTGGTCGGTATCCAGATCAAATCCGAAAGTAAGTTCCAAACTCACTACGTCCAAAGCACCAATGCCGAAGTAGCCAGGAATGGCCTCCAAGACGTTGGTGGCCAACTCATACGCGGCGGAGACTCGAATGGGGTTCACGGCGCCACAGCGAACGGCACCTGGTCCGATCGCCATCCACTCCATGCGTTGGTCGCCAAGTGGCGCTTCTAAAATCCACTCAGAGTCAATTTTCTTGACCCCCGTGAAACTTGGGGCAACCCGACGCATCCGTTCAAAGAAATCCATCACAGTGCGATCATCGGGAGCCTGCTTCACACGCAGGTCCAGACGGACGTTGACGTAGAAATCATCACAGATGGTGGAGTAACCGGATTCTGATGCTTCCATGCTGTGGCCTGCTCCTGTTCTCACATCCTGCGAGATACACAAAATTTATGTCGATCAGAGATCCTTGGTGACGCTGGCATGTTGTCCACAACTGCCGTCAGCCCAACAACGCCAAAAATGCTCGATGGGCCCAGTGGGGTATCGCCGCAACCAGCGTTCGCAGAAAAAGATACAGCCCAACCAAATCACAATGGCCAGACCAAAAAGAGCGCCTCGATCAATCTCACCCCAGCATCCACTGTGCGCAAGGGTAAACATCACAACAGATTGCAGCAGATAGACCGTCAACGCCATGCGGCCAGCCGCTTGAATATGTCGCGTCAACCAACGGGCTTCACCACGCCAGTGGGCCAAACTCACAAAAAGTCCCAGTGACAACAGCACCGAACCGAACTCATGAATCACGGTGGTCCGTATGGCATACGGCGTCCCCAAACTCATGCCTTGGATCGCCACAACTTCAAGCACCAGACCAATAGGAACCCCCCAGCAAATGAGTCGGAATCGACTAGGTGCATCCCACAACCCGCGTCGGGTCAGCCACAAACCAAGAAGAAACAGGGCAAACACCCGCCAACCGGTTTGAAAGACACCTTTGATGCCGATGTAGGTGAACACCACCATTCGATACAAGGTGGAATCCACCGAAGGTCCCGCCCCAACCACCTC
>CALDQF010000323.1 GCA_937911845.1 uncultured Phycisphaera sp.
GGATTGGTTAAGCGTGCGAATGTTATCGACGAACCCACCACCTTCAGTCAGGCGGTTGCCCGTGGTAGTGATGCCAGGGATTTCTAAGCTTGAAGCTGAAATCGAGTTAGTCCGCACCGCTTGTTGCCAAGGTTCCCCAAATCCAATGCCGCCATCCTTACCGCTAAGGTTGCCGGAGGGGTACTCAAAAGGTTCATAGGCCAAGACTTGACTGAAAGCGATGCTTGATGCGGCCAGCGAGAGGCCAAGGGCGATGCGATTCATGTGGTATCTCCAAATGTCACAAGGAATGCAAAATAGGAACGTTCGATTACGTACCTACATCATTGGCAACATCGGGCGTAGTGCAAGGGTTAGTGACGCTTTCTTGCCAGTTGAGACAAATTCATTTGTGCCGGGTGGCCCATTGCGACAAATCACAGCCTGGAGGCGTCGTTATCGGTCAACGGGGTTCGCCATGCGGCCATGCTTGACGCGTTGGGATGCTTTGCCACAGCTGGGCATAGGTTGCCGATGGGATGGCGAGATAGCCCGGGTACGCCTGTCGCGCTTCAATCACTCGGGATTGATCCAACGTGATCACCGCCAACGGATCTTCAAACAGTTGCACTTCGCCGAATGGGTCAATGATGACTGAGGGTCCGCCCAACGGCACGCCAGCTTCAGGTTCCGGTCGGTTCACACTGGCGATCCAACATCCCGTGGTGATCGCGTTGGCCCGCCAGATGGTGATCCAGGTGTCCAGGAAGGTTCGTTCGGTGGCCCTTGGGTTGAGGATCAAATCGCACTCTTGGGCGGCGAGGATTTGGCACCCGGTGGGGCGTTGGTTGTCTGAGCAGATTTGCACGCCGATCCGCCAGCCGTGGTACTCCACACACTGAACGGCGTTGGTGCTGGGGTCGTAGTGGGCGGCTTCTCGGAACCCCGGTTCATCGGGGATGTGCATTTTGCTGTACCGAAGTTGCTCCCGGCCGTGGTTGTCCCAGAAGACTGCGGTGTTGAGGCGGCCACCGTCCTCCGTATGCTCGATGGATCCACCCAACAAAGCGATTTCGGCGGCTTGGGCTGCTGCGGCTTGCCGGGACTCTCTCGGACCGCCTGCGGGTTCCGCGTCGAGCGGGGTGGCCTTGGAGGTGGCGGCCACCCAAGGCTGGGCGGGACATTCGGGAAGCAAGGCAAGGTCGGCGCCCCGGGAATGGGCCTGATGAAGAACTGTCGTCAGGTCGGGTGAGCCTTTGGGATAGGTCCCGGCAATGAGTGCGATGTTCAGTTTCATTTGTTTGCTTTCGGTTAAGGACATTCGGAGCGGTGAACTTAACCCATTGTGTTGACTCCGGAAGCAGAAGTTCCCTTGAGGTAATGCTGGTCCCAGGTGCTGTTAACAAATACATCAACAACTCTGAACAGAATCTTTACGAGGGACAGATATTTTGATCTTTGAATTATTGCGATGCGTTGGCGGACAACGCTCTCATTGCCCTCGGATTGTCTTGATGGAGACACACCCCATGCGAATCATCTCTTTTGTCGTAGCAGGAATTTCGGGTGCAGCCTTTGCCGGTAATTTTGACGTTACTGATGACATTGTGACATCCGAGACTTGGACGGCTGACAACGTCTACAACTTGACCACGCAAATTTATGTCCGACCAGGTGCCACGCTCACTATTCAGGCTGGCACAAAAATTGTCTCGACCGCAACGGCGAATGGTTCGGGTGCTCTTTGTGTTGCCAATGGCGGACAACTGTTTGTGAATGGTGATTCAAGAGCCCCTGTGGTCATGACATCCAATTTGGATGACGGTACGTGGAGAGCTTCTTGCAATGAATGGGGGAACCTCACAATTTGTGGAGACGCTTACATCGGGTTTGACGGAGTCACCAACGCAGGTGGATTCCCTGGGAACACGCTGTCCCCCAGCGCGAGTAACGAGGCCAACATGGAGGGTCTGGTTGAAGAGGCGGGCAACCCGACACTCAACAACTACGGCGGCGGTGACGACAATTATGACGCTGGAAGCATCTCATATCTTTCCATCAGATATGGCGGCCGCGTCGTTGGTTTGTCCAATGAACTGAATGGCCTGTCCTTGGGAGCTTTGGGGCGGGGCACTCAAATACACCACGTGGAAATCATGAACAACGTGGATGACGGCATTGAAATTTGGGGCGGGACCGTCGGTCTGAAATACATCACGATTTGGAATATCGGTGACGATTCATTTGATGTTGACCAAGGATGGCGAGGCAAGGCGCAATTCGGTCTCATCGTGCAGGGCTATTCACGGGATGCCTCACAAGGATCCGGTCTTGGTGACAACATCTTTGAGTTTGATGGGGCGGAGAACTCAGACGCGCAGCCGCGCACTCGGGCCACAATTTACAACTTCACCACGGTAGCCAACACTGAATCGGGCGATGGCACCACAACTTGGCGGGACAATGCTTCTGTCCAATACAGAAATTGTATTTTCATTGGCAAGGGGGACAAACTGGTTCGTGCAGATGGTGAAGATGGAGATGGTTCTTCCGGATACGGCCACAACGGGACCCTGAGTCTTGAGGAGCGTTTTGAGACCAGTGCTCGGACGTCTGAAGGATTGCCATATTTTGATCCTGTGAATGCGACCGGCGACGACGCCTTTATGGCATCTTTGTACCAGTCTCAATCGGACGGGATGCTGGCCGAGATCACGGATTGTGTTATTTCAGGTTTTGGAGCCATCGCCAACGATCCGTACTACGACTTGGTCCCCAATTCCATGAGAGGTACGAACTTTGAGACGCCAGCACTCCCGATCAAGACACTCGTGCGCAGCCCAGTGATTACCGTTGGTGGCAAGCCCGTTGATCCTGTGGTTCTCATTGATCCTCGGCCAACTGATGCCGCATTTAATCAGGCATTGACTCCCGCACCAAGCGATGGATTTTTCGTTCCGGTGGCCTATCGGGGTGCGTTTTCTGCAGATGAAAATTGGTTGGCAGGATGGACCGCTGCGGATGAGTACGGGTTTCTCGTCGGCAGCGGTGGTGGTTGTGGGTCATGTGCTGGTGATGCCAACGCAGATGGCGTGGTCGGTTTTCTGGATCTCACGACGATCTTGGCCAACTGGGGCTGCACCAGCAATTGATGGCTGCAGGGCCGACTGCCTAAGTCGATTCAGTAAAGCATCTTGTGCATTTATGCTGAAGGGGCTCCCTGTAGGGGCCCCTTTTCTTTGCCTTCACCCCGGCTTCAGTCTTCACCGTTGCTAACCAAACCTTAACGGTTCGCTTATGTCCCGCACATGCCCTCAAATACCCCTTGGATATTCTTTTTGCCATGATTTGTGACGTTGTTTTGGCAGCAATGATCTCCCTTTTTGGGCCGCATTCCGCCGACCCATGGCGGGTGGAACTGCTCGACTTCGCCGGTGCTTCCGCCGAAAAGTTGCCGCTGGATCCTCACATCAGAAACCGCTCTGTGGCCATGTTGGACGTGGTGGATGCCTTACTGGCTTTGGGAGCGCTCGACGAAGCCAAATCGCTTGGAGATCGCATTCCTGATTGGCGCCGCGCGGTGGCCCACGCTCGCTTTGCCGAAGCTGTCTTGAAGCGTGATGGGAAGGATGCCATTTCGGTTGCCCGGCCGTCGCTTGAGATCGCGACCAACCTTGCAGCGCCCAACCGAGTTGATCAAGAGTGGCATCGCACTGACATCTTGATCGCTATGGCAAGGGCCTGGGTCGCCGTAGGCGAATACGACAAGGGCCAATCTCTGATCGAAGGAGAGCAACTTGAAGACTACCAAGTCGGCGTCGTGGGCTCAGAGATCAACGCCGCGCAAGACGCCACCGAAGCCGAGCTGAACCAGCAGGTGTCTGAGCATCGTGCCACCATGCAGTTGCAGTTGATGGATCGGAGTCAGACCGCCATGCGTTCTTTGTTGAACCTGTATGGCCGCTTCTATCAAGACGTTGCCCAGCGGGAGCAAATTGAATCCACCATCAAATCAGGATGGCGGGGGGTTCCGCTCGAAATTCAAATTCGAACGTTGATCGCTCTGGGACGACACGCCGTTGACAACCAAGACTCCGAGACAGCTTCTCGTCTGGCCGGTGAAGCGAACACCATGGTTCGCGATGCAAACTTCTCACCGCAGTGGTTTGTGCGTTTGATGTCACCGGTCGCAGCGTTGACCGATGCCTCTGGTCAAGAAGGGGCTGCACGCCAGATGCTTGACGAGTGTCGAGTGTTGTTTGATACTTCATTTCAGGAGATCAATCCCGTGTATCGCAACCGGACCATGGTTGCCTTGGCTGAAGGTTATTTCGCGATTGGAGACCCCGTAGAAGCCTGTGCTGCATATTTGGCAGGCTTTGAACACTCGGCTGCAAACCCCAATGGTCGCCCCCAAATGCAAGCGATTGTTCAAGTTGTTTGCTCCTATGCGATTCACTCTGAATCCGAAAACGAACAAGTGTCCGCGCGGCTTCGGGCGGTTGGGGAAGCGCTCTCGGCCCCCTGGTAAACCATGCTTCATCCCACCTACATCTTGACGCTCATTCTTGCCTCTTGGAGCTTTGCCCAAGATGCCGGAGCGCTGCGCGGAAGAGTGATGGATGGCGACTTCGGTCTTCCTTTGGCCGACGCGAGGATCGTGGTTTCAGAGCTGGAACGCACCACCCAATCGGGATCAGATGGCAATTGGGTGTTGAATGACGTCCCCCCGGGGGTGTACACGGTTGTCGTCTCCAAGGCTGGTTTCATTCAGAGCCTTCGAGGTGACGTGGTGGTTCGATCCGGCACCCCCTCGGACGTGAACTTCGAACTGATGGGGCAGTTCGACGATCAAGAAGAATTTGTCGTTGAAAAAGTAGAGACGGTTGGCGGTACCGAATTGGGACTGCTCGAACTGAGAGCGGAAAGTCCTGCGCTTCTTGACTCGATCAGCTCTGAACTCATCAGCCGCGCTGGGGCCGGCGATGCTGGAGCGGCACTGAAGCTCATTTCTGGTGCGACGGTTCAAGACGGGAAATATGCCGTGGTTCGGGGTCTTCCCGACCGTTACGTGAACAGCCAACTGAACGGCATCCGTCTGCCCACCGCCGATGCTGACAAACGTGCGGTCGAACTGGACCAATTCCCCTCCACGGTGATCCGGACCATCGAGGTCAGCAAAACTTTTACCCCCGAGCAGCAGGGTGATGCCTCCGGTGGGGCGGTGAACATGGTGCTGAAGGGTGTCCCTGATGTCACTTATTTTTCATTCAAAGCCTCCACACGCTGGAATTCACAAGCGAGTGGCCGAAGCGACTTCTTGTCGTACGACGGCGGAGGTGTGGGGGACTTTGGATTCGAAAGCGACAGCCGCACCACCAGCCGGGTTGGTCCGTATTTCGAAGGGCTCGGTGGAGGCACTCCAAATTTTAATTTTGTCGTGGACCGGCCAGGTTCTCTTGGGATTTCAACCATCCAGTCGCCCATCCAAGGGGGCTTCACTCTGGCGGCCGGAGGACGAGAAGAATTGTCCGAAAGCATTCCTCTGATCGGTGGGGGACTGCTTGGCTTGAATACTTCGGTCTTCTACAACCGAGACGCCTCGTACTTTGATGACGGCATCAACGACCGTTGGTCACGTGAAGGTCTTGAAGCTGGCATGGCCCCGGCCGACACCCAGCAGACCGCTCCTGAGGAATTTTTGACCCGCGTCTACGACGTCACCCGCGCCAGTCAGTCCGTGAACTGGGGTGGCTTTGCTTCCTTGACCTTGGAAATGGACAGTACGGATGTTGCCCTGAATTATCTCTACACCCGTGATGTGAGCGACACCGCTGTCTTGGCCACCAACACTCGCGGCCGTGATTTCTATCTCGATCCAGACTTCGACGGTAATGGCGATGATTCGCCTGATTTTCCCGGAGGCAGCGAAGCCAATCCTGATGTTTCGCCGTATGTGCGTTCGGAAGCGTTGACCTACAACGAGCGGTACACGCAGACCCTGCAACTGTTGCTGACCCACCGATTCACTGGCTGGCAACCAAACTTGCCAGGAGCCCAGTGGCTGACTCCTGAACTCACCTTCAGTGCTTCCGCTTCCATTGCCTCTTCCTACACCCCAGACTCCAGGCGCTTGGCCGGGATCTGGCGTGAGGGTGGTACCGACGGCAACTCGGACGGCGGCTGGACGTTGTTCCAGCCCGGGGCAAATGTGAACTTCGGTAATCTCACGCGCACGTGGGAAGACATTGAAGAAACCAGCGATCAACTTTCGCTGGATTTGTCCCTGCCTTTCGAAGTCGATCGGAAACGATCTGGGGCGGTGTCGGCAGGACTGTTCGTCGATCGAACGGACCGGACCTTTGACAATTTTGCCCTGTCGAACACCGGTGATACTGGCTTCAACAATGGCCTTGACCCGTCTGACATCAATTACGAAGAGGCGACTCAAATCTTAAATGGGGCGGGCTTCGACGGCTCGTACTCCGATTTTTTTGAAGACAACCCCTACTACCTGCGTGACGCACAAGTTGGTGCCGATTATGCGGGGACGCAAGCCATTGACGCCGCTTATCTGATGATGGATTACCCACTCTCTCCAACCATGTCGGCCACGGTCGGTGCCCGGTTGGAGCAAACCGATCTTGGGATCACCGTGACGCCGCAGTCGGATTTTGCGGTGTACTACGACTACGTCCTCGGGGGGCCAATCGGACTTGAGCCCGGGTTGGCGGATGTTGATTTCTCCCGCTCCGACTTTTTGCCCGCCGCCAGTCTGAGATGGTCCATCAAG
>CALDQF010000324.1 GCA_937911845.1 uncultured Phycisphaera sp.
CCGGTGGCGTCACGAATGACCAAGAAGGCCAACTTGCCCATCTCGCGGTGTTGAACACACCGTCCGGCAACCAAAACTTGAGGTCTCGGATCATCAATGGACTCTTCCGCGTCTTCGGCCGCCCGCCAAGCATCGTCGGCGGCCTCATCAAACATGGCCCGAGCTTCTGCAAGGGGGATCAATCCATCGGTCCGCTGACCGTACCCATCAATCTCAAATTCGTCACGCCAGCGGCGCAGCTTGTCGAGACGGGCTTTGAAGAGTTCATCTGGCTTTGGGGCTGCTTCAGACATCGTGGCGGATGGTAGCCTCCCGGGCGCATTCACTCGGAGGTTTCAGATGGGTCGACAAAGAATTGGAGTTCTCACCGGTGGAGGCGATTGTCCAGGGCTGAACGCCGTGATCCGGGCAGTGGTCAAGACCGCCACCCTTGGTCATGGAGTTGAAACCGTTGGCATTTTGGACGGCTACCAAGGGTTGGTGGAAGATCGGGTAGTCCCCCTCGACCGAGATTCGGTCTCCGGCATTCTTGATCAGGGAGGCACGATTCTCGGGACGAACAACCGGGCCGCTCCAGCGCGATATCCCGACGGCATCGATGCCGATGGAAACCCCCGCATTGTTGATGCCACCGAACGGTGCCTGGCCACAGCCCAAAGGCATGGACTCGATGCGTTGGTCGTCATTGGAGGCGATGGCACCATGAGTTGCTCGGCCCCCATTGCCCAGGCTGGATTGCCCGTCATTGGTGTCCCCAAGACCATCGACAACGACCTTGTGGGGACCGATCTCACCTTTGGGTTCACCACCGCCGCCAGCACCGCCACCGAATCGCTGGACCGCCTGCACACCACGGCCGAGAGCCACCACCGCGTCATTGTGTGTGAATTGATGGGAAGAAACGCCGGCTGGCTGACGCTCGAATCCGGAGTGGCGTCCGGCGCCGATGTGATCTTGCTCCCAGAACTCCCTTTCCAGCCCGAAGTGGTTTGCGACTTCGTGCAATCCAGGCGAGCTGGTGGTCGAGGCTTTTCCATCGTGGCGTGCGCGGAAGGGGCGAGAATCGCAGGTCAAGATGCCGTGGTGGCCCGACGAGTGCAAGGATCACCCGACCCGATTCGACTGGGTGGGATCGGTGCCTTGGTTGCAGATTTGGTCGAACGGGAAACGGGAATTGAAACCCGGACCACCGTACTTGGCCATGTGCAACGGGGCGGCGCACCGGTCGCGGCGGACCGAGTTCTCGCGACCCAGTTCGGTCATGCGGCCGTCGAATTCCTCCTCCAAGGCGCAAAGAACCAAGTCGTGGTGCTCCGGAATGGAACGATTGAGCACATCGACCTGATGGAAGTCACGGGCAAGCAGAGACTGGTTCCGACCGATCACCCGCTCATCCGAGCGGCCCAATCGATTGGAACGTGCTTCGGGGTGCGTTGAACTCGAACTGAGAATTCAGACCTGGAGCGTCAATGGCGGCCGCTCGGATCCAACCAACGGTTCAAATCGGTTTCGGAATGCCGCCACATCCATCCCCGCCAAGTCGGCGTATCGCTTGATGATCTCGTCGGACGCAAAGTCATCCTTGCGCAGACGAATCATGTACCGACGGGCGATGGCGTAGGTCGTGGAATCCACATCCACGCGCCGCACCCTCATGCGGCCGGTTTTGGCATCCAACATATCCAGCAGGGCAAGGGGGACGAACCGGCCGCCCTGCATGGTCACCAATGCCCCACCTCCACCGTCAAGCAGGTACTTGGCGGCGGCATAGCCGAGGTCGCGCGTGTATTCCGCATCGAACGGGATGGGATCGATGCAACGCAATTCGTAGCCGATGTCCTTGGACACAAAGGTGATGTCATGTCCGAGTTCGGCCAGACGACCGCGAACGGCGCTCCGCAACCCTTCGCCCACATTGATTTCAGCGATACGCATGTGGCCGTGATCATCAAGTTCCACCTTGCCCAACCCCTGCAAATCGCGCTCATCGAGGTCCAAGACCACACCCTCAGCAACCACGGCTACGCCGTCATTTCGTCCTTCGGCGATTCGTTTCAGGACGGATCCCACGATGGTGTCCACCAACTGGTCCAGTCGGAAAGGACGTTGGTCAAACTCTTCTGGGATCAGCGTCAAGGTCGCCCCGGCGGCTTTGCCGATGCCCAAAGCCAGATGGCCGGCACTTCGGCCCATGGCGATGGCGATGTACCAACGACCTGTGGTACGGGCATCGGTCATCAAACTTTGAATGATCTCGACGCCGTGGTGGCGGGCTGTTTGATAGCCAAACGTGCAGATCTCGGGTGGAAGATCGAGATCGTTGTCGATGGTTTTGGGAACGTGAGCCACACGGATGCTTCCACCGGCCGTTTGTTGCACCTTCACCGCGCTGAAGGAAGTGTCGTCTCCACCAATGGTGATCAGTTTGTCGATGCCCTTGGCTTTCAGCGTGTCAACAACGCGTTGCAAATCCTCGGGGTCCTTGGTGGGGTTGGCTCGGCTGGTCCCCAGCACGGAACCACCGCGGAAGTGCAGGCGACTGACGTCGGCAATATCCATGGGCTCCAAGCCATCGATATCACCCTTCATCACCCGGGAGAAGCCGTCTCGAATGCCGTACACCTCTGTCCCCGCCAAGCGGGCCCGGATCACTGCCGCGGCAATGACACCATTGATCCCAGGGGCAGGACCACCACCAACAACAATCGCAAGAGCTCCAGACACGGGAAACCGCCTTTCGAATTCGGGGCAACAGTCTACCGCGGGTGCGGTGAGGGCCCAAAGTCTCGAAGGCAGAACGTGGAATCTTCTTTGAAATGTCGCAAGGCGATCCCTTTGCGTCGTAGTCTGCCGGGAAGAAATGGTCGGCGTGCTTCCCCAATCCCTATCGCATGTGGCGATCCTCGCTCCCAACTGGCTGGGAGACGTGGCAATGGCTCTCCCGAGTCTGCAGACCCTTGTGCTGGCCAGACCCGAAACAACGTTTCACGTGATGGGGCGTCCTCCTTTCGGAGAGGTCGTCAATCTCCTCAGTACCCCCCGATTGATGCACCATGAATGTGCCCACAACAATTCGCAACGCCGCCAACTCTTGCGAAGCATCAATCCCGAAGCGGTCATCATCTTCACCGGGAGTTTTCGCAGTGCTTGGATTGCCCGAGGACTCGGTCACATTCGAATTGGCACCCGCAGCGAGGGGCGTGGGTGGTTGTTGACCCACGCCATTCGGCGAGGCTCCAGCCGTCCCCGCCCCACCTCTGAGCTCTACGCCGACCTGGTGGAAGTCGCCGTTGGTGAGCGTCCCGGGCCTCCCCAAACGTTGATCTCTGAAACCCCCAAACTGACCCGCTCGGGCATTGTGTTGGTCCCAGGAGCGAGCCGAAGAAACAAGAGGTGGCCAGAGTCACGTTTCATCTCGTTGGGACAAAAGCTCCAAGCCACTGGTCATGCCATCACACTCCTGGGGGCGCCCGATGAGCAGAACCGCCTCCTCGACATGTCCAAACACATTCTCCAGTCTCAGGTGATCTGTGAAGCCGGGCTCAACCCTGCCCTGTCGTCCATACAGCACGCGGCCGTGGTGGTTGGCAATGACACCGGCCCTCGTCATCTGGCCACACTTTTTGGGACCCCGTGTGTGACCCTCTTTGGGCCAACCGATGTTCGATGGACGCCACACACCACAAACGAACACACTTTGGAAGCCCAACCCTTTGCCCCGAAGGAACTGGTCGCCGATGACCAACCCGCAGCATTCGCCATGGAACGCATCCCAGTCGGGGATGTGCTTTTCTCCGTGCAAAATATTCTGAATCAATCGCAGCGTTAACGCAGTTGCAATGGCACCTTGGCCACCGCCGAACGACGCGCTTGTTCGGCCCATTGCTGAACCAACCGCTGCGCTGCGACGAAATCAAGCACGGCGGCCTCGCCCACCACTCGTCCGTCCGCGGCCATTGGCGGTAGTCGCAAGACTTGGAACGCACCCCCCGCCCGATCAACCAGTGAAGCCATGGCTTCCGGTGCATCTTCGGCATCGACACGCAACAAATGGGTAATCCCAAACGACGCCAACGCGTCTCGGGGCGCGATGGGTTCAAGCATGCTCTCCGCCATCAATTCCGCGGGAACTCGGCAGAAGAACGCGGCCACCGCTTCGCCCTCTCGAGGAGACTGCTCAGGACGGGGTTGCATCGCAACTGGGCGTTGGGGTCGGGGATACGCCTGCAATCCCGGGGGCGGCCAAGTTTCCGACGTTTGGGCCGAAGCAGTGGCCGACCGATTAAACCAAGAGGATCCAGGTCGCGGGGCAACAAACCAAACCATCGACAGCAGCAACAACAGCAAACACCCAACAATCACAACTTGTCGGATCGGCTTCGCCATCTGACGGCGGGGTTCGGGCAAACCTGGGGGGCCCAGCAGCACGGGACGTGCCGCCATGCCACTGGGGTCGAACCGTGGGGGTTCCGGGATTTCACCCCGGTGCTGAAGCGCGGCTCGATCAGCCCACATGCCGTCCACCAGATCGCGGAGGTCAGCATCAGCATCGAGATCACGCGAAAGACGGACTCGGTCGGCTTCTTCGAGACGAGATTCCACCCATCCCAAAAGTTGACCGAGTTGTCCACGACCTACCCCCGGGTCGTCCTCACCAAGCAAGCCCAAACGGGCTCGCCAACGCAACGCACGGACGTCGTGCAAGGTGGTGTTCAACGCCCCCGCAATGACGGTGTCTTCCAAATCGCCCAGATCGCAAAGCACCAAAGCAGCGCGCTCTCGTGGGGCCAAACGGTGCACCGGCAAGGCCGCATCTGGTGAGGCCCCCGGGAGTGAATCCACCAAAGCCGCAAACGCGGCGGCTGATTCTTCCGCTTCAGAGGCCGAGAGAGCCGCGCGAAGTCCCCCGTCCAAGCGAGCATCAGCATGCCGTGGATCGAGAGCAAGGGCGCACTCCCACAGCTTCGACTGAAGTCGGTTGAGTCGCGGTCCGGATGAGCGCTGGCGTACCATCAGCACAACGATGGTACCCCCCCAAGACGAATGGCAGAGTCCACTGGCAAGCCGCTACGCCTCAGTGGAAATGCGAACCCTCTTTTCTGACCGAAACCGCATCGGACTGTGGCGTCGATTGTGGCTCGCTTTGGCCGAATCCGAGCACGAATTGGGCCTGCCGATCACCTCTGAGCAAATTGAAGAATTGAAGAGCACCCTTGATGACATCGATTTTGACAAGGCTGCCGCCTACGAAGCTGAATTGCGGCACGATGTCATGGCCCACGTCCACGCCTGGGGCGATGTGGCTCCAAACGCAAGACCCATCCTGCACCTCGGGGCCACCAGCCAATTCCTCAACTGCAATGCGGAAGCCATCATGCTGAGAGATGGCTTGGATCAGGTTGCCGGGGCCTTGGCCTCAGTGATCGATGCACTAGGCACATTTGCCGAAACCCACCGAGCGGTGCCCACGTTGGGATCAACCCACTTTCAAACGGCCCAACCCACCACCGTGGGCAAGCGGGCGAGCGTGTGGTGTTGGGACTTGTGCTTGGCCCTCGAAGAAGTGGAACGCCAACGGGATGGCATCCGTCTACGTGGTGTCAAAGGCACCACCGGCACCCAAGCATCCTTCCTGTCTTTGTTTGACGGTGATCACGACAAAGTGGACCAACTTGAACGACTCGTGGCCGAACGCATCGGATTTTCCGCGGAACAATTGCATCCGGTGACCGGGCAAACGTACCCAAGATTGGTGGATGCCAAAGTTCTCAGCGCGTTGGGCATCGTCGCTGCCGCCAGCCACAAGTGGGCCACCGATGTTCGTCTGCTCGCCGGTCGAGCTGAGATCGAAGAACCAGTCGCCAAGAAGCAGATTGGTTCGTCAGCCATGCCATACAAACGCAACCCCATGCGATGCGAGAGAGCCTGTGGTTTGGCACGGTTTGTGATGAACTTGGTGCCAAACACGTACCAGACGGCCGCCACCCAATGGCTCGAACGCACTCTGGACGATTCGGCCAATCGAAGATTGACCCTGGCCGAAGCGTTTTTGGCGACCGACGCGACGTTGGGCATTCTCCGAAATGTGGCCCAAGGGCTGATCGCCAACCCGGCGGTATGCCGCACCAACCTGATGCGAGAGATGCCCTTCTTGGCCACGGAAGCATTGCTGATGGCAGCGGTTCGCCACGGTGCGGATCGACAGACCACCCATGAGATCATTCGAGCTCACAGCCGAGCGGTCCAAGCGGAACTTCGGGAAGGCGCGGGCACAAACGATCTCCTGGAGCGACTTCAGACTGAACCAGCATTTTCCGGGGTCAGCATGGAGGAAGCTCTGGATCCAGACCAGCACATCGGAAGGGCCCCAGAGCAGGTTGACCGTTTTATTGACCAG
>CALDQF010000325.1 GCA_937911845.1 uncultured Phycisphaera sp.
CGTAGGTGCTCCTCGCTCCAAATACTTGGATGACTTCTCCGATCCCATCGAAGAAGGTGAACCACCCGCGCCAACCAATGAAATGAGCGGCGTGATCTACAGCTACAAAATCGACGTCGATATTCCTTTCCTCCCTCAAGCAACTCCTACAGCCACACAAACCATTGAGCCCAAGGAAGTTCTGCAAACCGAAAAGGGCCCCGGCCAGTACCAGTTGCTTGGTCAATTTGTCCGTGGAATCGAGTCCGGGGGAGACGTCATTATCGCGGGAGCCCAGCCTCGAAGAAGCCCCGACGAATTTGTAGATTTTGGATTCAGACGACGACCCGGTGCGGTCGCCTTGTTTGATCTTGATGATGACGGTGAAGACTCGAATTCCGATGACAACCTCGCCAGCTTGACCATTGCACCCGACGTTGGATCTTTGGCCGACCGCTCGAACTTTGGTCAAGCCATTGACATTGGTGGTGACATCATGGTTGTTTCCTCGCCCTACGCAACACTCCCTCTCGATGGTGAAGCCTTCGACGTGTATGAGGTTATGAACACCTTCCCACCCGAAACTGCTTTTCCAACTTTCACTGGCATCTATGGATTGTTTGGAGCCTCTGAAAGAATGGGTGAGGTCCGGGTCTATCGAAGAAATGGTGGATGCAGCGATATTGGTGGCGAACCCTCTCAAGGATGGGTACTTGTCAGCGTCATTCGTCCTCCCGAACTGAATGCGCTTGAGGCAGACTCATCCCTCCGTCGGCTTGCTCCGTTTGTCACCCCAAACATGGGCTTCGGAACATCGGTGGACCTAAGCAGCGACGGGAAATTCCTCGTTGTCGGAGCCGAGCAAGGGGGCTGGAGACGTCCTGAAGACGCCATCAGCGGTTCGAACGCGACTGGCGGGGCGTACTTGTACGAGCTTGCCAACGAAGGGTGCGACCCCATTTTCCTCGGCATGCCCGGACGCTACCTCAATGATTTCGGACAACCCTTGCAAGGGGCTTTGGGCTCCAGGCAAGGGAAGGCCGTTTCGGTTGAGAACAGAGGAAACAATGGTTTTGTGATCGTTGGTGCACCAAGCAGTTCTTTGGGCGGCACGCTGGCCGGTTATGCAACACTGTCTGAAATCCGATCGAATCAACTTTCGTTCCAAGATCCCATCCGCCTTCCTGCCAATGATCTTGGCATACCGGGTGTCGGCGTCGCTGCTGAACAAGGCCGCAAACCGTTCGACTTCACCGGGGATGCCGTGGCATTGACACCAGGGTCGCCTCGGATTGCCGTGTTCTCGAGCCCAAACCGCCGCTACTTCAATGGTGATCTCAGCAGCCCAACGTATCTCGATGTCAGAGGGCGAGTCTCATCGCTGCTGACGTTTGCAACCGGCCCAACACAGACGCTTCTTCCTGAGCTTGGAATGGAGAACTTCGGTGGCTCGCTTGCTACGGCACGGGTACGAAGTCTGGTGGCCATTGGACTCGATACCGATCGTCTCGCGATGAATGGTCTGCGTGAGGCTTCTTGTTCAGACTTTGGCGGGGCGGTTCAAGTTCGCTCTGTAGCCGCGGGGAATTGGTCCGGTGATTTTGTATCACTGCCCTTCCTCACCGCGGACGATCCAACGTGGTGCCCTCCCCAAAGCGAGTTCGGCAACGGCAGCCTTGACTGCGTTGTCGACGACTCATTGCCCCTGACCTGCAGCGACCCAATTGGAGACTGGACCAACCGATTCAGCGAAGATTACGGGTCAGTTCTGAGCTTCAGCGAGGATGGCCAAACATTGCTGGTCGGTGACATGCTTCGCCGCACCGCAGGTAGCTGTCTGCAAAATCCAGACTCAACCAGATCGGGTGGTGTCTTTGATGTCTGGGCCCGAGTTAACGCGACAAACGCTGACTTTTGTGATTGGAATCGGACTGGCATTGGGTTCATCAACGATGGCCGTCGAGGCAGGCGTCTCGGGTGGGACGTTGCCATCGATGAAGCCGCGGGCGAGTTTGTTACTTCAAACTTCGCAACCAGCGTCGCGGAGACGGGACTGGAACCGGATGCATGCTCACCATTGGATTGGGGCACCCGTTCTGCGGTCTGGTCATTTTCTCCCAACGCGAAGGATTGCAATGGGAACGGGGTTGCGGATCAATTTGACCTTGACGTGGACGGGGCCGACTGTGACGGTGACGGGCAAATTGATGCCTGCCAGATCAGTGCAGACCCTGAACTTGATCAAAACCTAGACACCATCCTTGACGCATGCCAGTGTCTTGCTGATGTGTCAGGTGATGGAATTGTTGACCAATCGGATGTGGACGCCATTTTGCTGTGGATCCAAGACAATCAAGACGACCCCACGTGCTTCGGATGTCCGGAAGACATCAACGGGGATGGGCTTGTTGATATTGCTGATGTCGTTGAAGTCAATCTGAACCTTGGAGCCTGCCCATGATTGTCATGTTGACCGCTGTCTTTGCCCAGACGATGTCTTCAGCTCCCGATATTCGCACGACGGAGGATCTATCCATAGGGTCGCCGTTCACCGTTGCACTTGGACAAACAAAGATTTCTGGCCTTGTTCATCGTGTCGAGATTGCAGATTTCGGCTTAGAAGTTTCAGGGAAGACCAAAACTGGCTGG
>CALDQF010000326.1 GCA_937911845.1 uncultured Phycisphaera sp.
CCGCAGCCCGTCGGGATGGCCGTGAGGTGCCTTCGTTGGCCGCGGATGCCCAGCAGGCTTTGGTGTCGTACGACTGGCCGGGCAATGTCCGTGAGTTGCGGAACATCTGTGAGCGGGCGGCGGTGTTGTGTCGCAGTTCTGAAGTCTCTGGGCGTGTGGTTGCCCCCTGGCTCGGTGGAAGCAGCGATGCAGAGAACGTTGCGGTTGAGATTGAAATTCCGGTCGCTTCGGCGTCCGAATCACCAACTTTGCCCACTTGGGTGTGCGATGGGCAAGGTAAAACGCTCGAAGTTCTCGAGCGCGAGACCATCTTGGCCACCCTTGAGGCTTGTGCCGGCCACCGCCAGAACACCGCGCGTGCTTTGCGCATTGGTGTTCGAACCTTGGGGCTGAAATTGCGCAAGTGGAAGGATCAAGGGCTCATTGCCCAGGATCGTTAGTCGGAACACCATTTGCAGGACAGGTAAAGCAAGACATGACCACACCACTTCACAGTTCGGCAACCGGCAGTCTCGGCGCACTTCACGCTGCGTTCCGATTCAGTGCCCAGCGACACGAAGTTCTGGCGGACTCGGTGGCCAATTTGGACACCCCAAACTTTCGTCCCAAAGATCTTGATGTGGTCTCCTTTGAGGAGTCTTTGTCTGAGGCCATCGATGCCAAGCGTGATGTGGACGCCGCTCGTTTGGACCCCAACTTGCTTCCGGCGGCTTCACCAGCCAGTGTCGCCATTGGGGGCGAATTGCTCTCGCACGACGGTTCGGACCGGTCCCACGAAGTGTTGGCGCAACGAATGACCTCAAACCTCCTCCGGTTCCGTGCCCTCGCGGGCATGATTCGTGGCCGATGGGACATGCTCGGCACCGTCACCCGAGGGCGACTTTGATCTGGCCCACAGGGCGGCCGCATAGGACAGGATGAACCATGGATCTTTCTCTTAGCATTTCGACCAGTGGCATGATCGCTCAGCGACGGCGTCTGGAAGTGGCTTCGCAAAATCTTGCCCACCAGTTCACTCTTCTTGATGCGGAAGGAAACTATGCACCCTATGAACGGCGTGAAATTGTCTTTGAGCCAAATGAGCAGGGGGGGGTTCGGGCGGCCGAAGTCCGCGTCAGTGAGACTCCGCTGCGGATGAAATTTGATCCAACGCACGCCTTCGCCAACGCCGATGGGTATGTTGAGGTCCCCAACGTCGACCCGGTGGTGGAAAATCTTGAGGCCATGGTGGCCCTCCGTTCGTATCAAGCCAACGCGCAGGCGGCTGAGATCGGGAAATCCATGATTCAAACGGCCATTGAGCTCATTGCCTGAACCGGAGAATAGTGATGACCAGCCCTGTCCCTCCTGATCCTATTGGTTTGATTCGCCCTTCTGGGCTCCCCAATCCCACCGGGGCGCCCAAGTCCATTGATACCAATGGGAAACAGTTCGGAGATGTCCTCCGCGATCAGCTCGAAGCGGTCAATGCCCTCTCTGTTCGGGCCGAGCAGGCGCAAGAAGATTTTGCGGCAGGCAAGCGAAGTGATCTTGAAACCGTGGTGGAACAAACCAGGGAAGCTGATGCCGCGGTTCGTATGGTGGTTCAGGTTCGCAATCAATTGCTCGAAGCTATAGAAGAAATCAAGCAAGTCAGGCCGTAATGCCGATGAATCTGTGACCACATCGGGCAGGAGGCCCGGTGGTGCGGCACTGATGGTGCCCACCGGTCGGCACGGAGGCCCGCATGGCGACAATCGCTGATTCTTTTCAATCTCTCCGCACCAGACTTGGTGCCCTCGATCCTCAGGCAAGAATGCTTGCGGCGATGGGCGCGGTGGTTTTGGTTGGCGTGGTCTGGTTTGCCGTCTCTGCCTTGCAGGGTGACCCTTTGGTGCCCGTTGGTTTGAAGAATCGTGACCCCAAGGCGTTCCAAGTGGCCTTGACCAAAATTCAACAGGCCCAGATCACCCACGAGGTTCGTGGCGACAACGAGATTTATGTTGCCAACCAGGACCGAGCACTCGTTGAAGCTCGACTGGCAGAGTCGGGTGTTCTTGATCCACAGCGTTTGGACATGGAGAGTGCTATCGGCGAACGCAGTCCCTTTGAATCTGATGAGAGCTATCGCACCCGTTTGTTGGTGGCCACTCAAAACCGGCTCTCAAATATTTTGTCCAACTTCGATGATGTGTCTGCCGCCGAGGTGGTGATTGCCCAGCCCAATCGTCGTGGATTGGGTCGTAGCGCTGTGGTACCAACCGCTTCCATTCAGTTGCGTTCCCGATCTGGAGAAGTCTCCGTCGAGTTGGCCACCAGTGCTGCTGGTTTGGTCGCTGGTGCGGTTCCGGGTCTTGTGCTTGAAACTGTTCGAGTCACAGATGCAGCAAGTGGCATTTTGGTTCCAGTGGAGACCCCAAGCCGAAGTGGCTCTGCGGCCCAGCGGCTGGCCCAGTCGCTTGAAGATCGGTACGAGGCTGACATTCGAGATTTCCTGAGCGATATTCCCGGTATCAAAGTTCTGGTTCGGGTGACGACCAATGCCGATCGGCGGCGTACTGAACGGAGAAGTTTGGAGGATGGGAAGACCGTCGAAATGGAGTCGACTGAGTCCTCGGCCGAGCCGGTCGAACCATCG
>CALDQF010000327.1 GCA_937911845.1 uncultured Phycisphaera sp.
CCCACCACGGGTGGTTTTCTAGGCATCGAGCTGTGCCGACACACCGCCACGGTTCGTCGTTACGCGGAGCTCGATGGTGATGACTTTGTCATCATCGGTGGGTACGAAAGTGGAATTGATGCGGCGTTTCACCTGGCGCATCAGGGAAAGCGGTGCCGAATCTTGGACAAAGCCTCGCCGTGGGAGTCGGGGGGGGCTGACCCCAGCATTGTCCTCTCGACCTACTCGTTCGAGCGCATGCGCACCCTGGTCTTCAAAGAGCGGGTCGAGCTGCTGCCAAACGCGGCGGTCACCTCTGTGGCCCAAGATGAGGAAGGCTTCTCAGTCCACACTGCCGATGGCCAGAATCTTCATACGCCAGTTCCTCCGCTTTTTGCAGGCGGATTTGATGGCAGTCTGAAACTCGTTTCGGATTTGTTCGAACATCGGGAAGATGGATATCCGCTTTTGAGCGATCAAGACGAGTCAACCATTGTTCCAGGGCTCTTCTTGTGTGGGCCCGCGGTACGCCATGACGATCACATCTTTTGTTTCATCTACAAGTACCGGCAGCGGTTTGCGGTCGTCGCCAAGGCGTTGGCCACGTCACTTGGACTACCCGCAGAAGGACTTGAGACGTACCGGCAGTGGGGGATGTACTTGGACGACCTGTCGTGCTGCGGTGGCGACTGCTTTTGCTGAACCCGCCGCTTGATGGCGGACCAAGGAACCTATCACGATGTCCAATCAACCTGTGCCGCTGGTCTCCCGCATGCTTCGTCTGGAATGGCTCGGCCAAACTGTGGCCAGCTTGTGCTGGATCGTCAGTGTCTTTTTGTACGGCATCGAGTCGGTGGCGGACGTGTTGCAGTTGGCCGCGGCTTCGTCGTGGTTGGTGGCGAATATCGCGTCGCTTGTGAAGCCTGAATCTGCCTGAAACGAAGTCAGGGTCATGCCGACACTTGCGCGTCAGAGCACGACCCTGCTCCAGTGCCCCGTGTAGGGCTCGAACCTACTGGGAATGGGGCCGAAATCGA
>CALDQF010000328.1 GCA_937911845.1 uncultured Phycisphaera sp.
ACAGGCGGCAAAGGGCCACCCGTCTTCGTTCGCCACCCGAGAGTTCGTTGACCGGTCGATCGGAGGGCGGGCAGCGCAGGGCTTCCATGGCCATGTCCAACCGGGAATCGAGATCCCACGCGCCGGAGAGTTCAAGCTTTTCTTGCAGGTCGCCTTGCTTCTCGAGCAGCTTCTCCATCTCTTCGGGTGTCATTTCTTCGGCGAACTTCTCGTTGATGGCGTCGTAGTCCGCGAGCATCTGTTTGATTTCGCCCACACCTTCTTCCACGACCTCGAGGACGGTTCGGGTTTCACCGGCCAAGGGCTCTTGTTCGAGATACCCGATTGGGTAGCCGCCGGCGGCAGTGATCTTGCCTTCGTACTCGGTGTCGAGGCCGGCCATGATCTTGAGCAAGGTGGATTTTCCCGACCCGTTGAGGCCCAAGACGCCGATTTTCGCGCCGTAGTAGAACGAAAGCGAAATGTCTTTGATGATCTCCTTGCGATTGATGGTCTTGGAGACCCCCATCATGGAGTAAATGATTTGCGTGTCGCTCACGATGCTGCCTCGCGAATTTCGGCCAGCTTGTCGTCATCCAGGCCAAGGAATTCGTACATGTAGCGGTCGTAGGTCTCTTGGTCCTCGTCTCGGGAAAAGTCGAGTCGCAGTTCATTGATGACCTTGGTGCCCTGCTGGATCCAGTCTTCCCACGTTTCTTGGGCCACATGCTCACCGAGCCACGCGCCCACGGGTCCTTTAAATGGAGGGGATTCCATCTTGGTTCCCGGTTTTCCGGTTCGCTTGCATACAAAGGTGCCCGAAGCTCGGAGGGCTTCCGCGGCCGCGTTGGCGTCGGGGCTGCTCTTGGGGGGCTCGCGTCCAATCGACGCCAAGAGATCGTCCATGGCGCGGACCGGCATCAAGTCACCACGAGACGAGGCTTCGGCGTGCCCTTTTTCCAAGACCTCGGCGGCGGCATCGGCCTCGCCAGCTTCGATCAAGCTGGCGCCGAGCAGTTCCCAGCCGCGGCTCATACCTGGATTGAGATCTACGCATTTTCGCAAGGCCTCGGCGGCTTCCTTCCACGAGCCGGTGGCGTGCAGGTTGGTGCCAAGGCTGAACCAAGCCATGTCGTTGGTGGGGTCTGATTCCGCCATGAAGCGGAAGCGTTCGATACGTTCGGCGTGTTCGCTCATATAAGACGAATTATAGGTCGGGCGGCTGACCGATATAGAATGACCATGATGGACGACCCCCTCGGCATCGAGTTGGCCGGCGTCCGGCTCCGCAACCCGGTGATTGCCGCCGCTGGGACCTGTGGGTACGGCGCGGAGTTTGACCGAGTGCTTCCAGCCTCGGCCCTAGGGGCCATCACCCTCAAATCCATCACCGCCGAAGTTCGTGAAGGCAACCAGCCCTGGCGCATCTTGGATGCCAAAGCGGGCATGTTGAATGCCATTGGCCTGGCCAACTGTGGTCTCGAAGTATTTTTGCACGAGAAGTTGCCCGCCGCAGCCGCTCTCGACACGGTGCTGATTGGCTCCATTGCGGGCCACTCTGTGGAGGAATATTGCACTGTGGCCAAGGCTTTTGGCACTGCGGAGGCTCTTTCTCTGGTTGAGGTCAATGCCAGTTGTCCCAACACCAGCGATGGTCGGCAGTTCAGTGCCGATCCGTCGGCCTTGGGCGAGTTGATTGAGCGGATCAGGCGGGTGCTCGGATCCAAGCCCATGCTGGTGAAGTTACCGCCGGACATGGCCGATCCTGTGGGCATGTGCTCGGCTGCGGTTGACGCAGGTGCCAGCGGATTGACGCTTTCCAACACGTGGCCAGCGCTGGCCATTGATGTCGAAAGCCGCAAGCCAAGGCTGTCTCGGGGCACGGGAGGATTTTCTGGCCCGGGCATTCACCCCATGGTGGTGAAATTGGTTCGAGAAGTCTTTGTCAAATTCACTCGCGATCGAAAGGTGCCCATTGTTGGGTTGGGTGGGGTGTTGGATTGGGATGACGCAGCCGAGTTTGTGTTGGCCGGCGCGACGGCAATTGGCTTGGGCACGGCTCTGTTTGTGGACCCCGCGTTGGCTCGAAAGTGTGCCAGAGGCCTCCAAAAATGGACGAACCGGCAAGGCCAACCGTTGCACGCGTTGATCGGAGCCATGGATGAACCAGGAGATCCGGCATGATTGACGGCGAATTTTCTTTGCGGGTGCCTTGCGGCCGAGGCTTGGTCGACTGGCTCGAAGACGAGCTCGACGAACTCGGCTTCACTGAGCGTCTGCCCGCGCGAACATGGGTTGATTTGAATGGGACGCTGCCCGAAGCGGCGTCCATTGTGATTTGGAGCCGGCTGGCCACCACAGTGTTGGTTGAAATAGGCCGTTTCCCGTGTACCGGACCTCATGAATTGTACGAAGGGGTGTCTCGCATCCCGTGGGAGCAGTGGCTGGATCCAGATGGCTATGTCAGTGTCCATGGCCATGTCAAACACCCCATGATTCGGAATTCCATGTACGCCAATCAACTGGTGAAGGACGCCCTTTGCGATCGGTTGGTAAATCGCACGGGCCGTCGACCGGATTCGGGGCCCGATCGATCTGGGGTGGTGGTTGATTTGTACTGGGCTGGTGATGAGGCGCGCGTGTATTTGGACGCGGCTGGCCGGAAGTTGACTGACCGTGGATACCGCCGGGATGGGGCTTATGCCCCTTTGCGGGAATCTTTGGCGGCGGCGATGGTCCGAGCATCAGGACTGCAAGCTGGAGAGCCGGTAGTTGCTCCCATGTGCGGTTCGGGGACCCTTGGGATTGAGGCGGCATTGGCATCTTCGGGCAGGCCTCCAGGTTTGCTGCGTCCTGGACATGCCATGGAGCAATGGCTGGGCTTTGACCACGAAGTCTGGAAAAGAATGCGAGCGGCGGCCCGAAAGCAGGGGGGGCAGACCACGGCTCCGATCGTCTTGTCAGATACCGATGCCTATGCCCTTGAATCAGCCCGCGCCAATGCTCAAACGGCAGGGGTTCTCGAACGCATCGATTTGAGGTTGGAGGAGTTTGACGCCACCCCTCTCTGCAAAGATGCCGTCATCTTTGTGAATCCCCCTTGGGGCCTACGACTGGGGGAGGAAGAGGCTCTGGTGCCTCTCTATCGGGCGTTGGGCGATTGGATGAAGCAGGGAGCCACCGGCGGAAGGGGCTACGTGTTGACGGGCAGCCCCCGCCTGGCGAAGGAGGTTGGGCTTCGCCCCAGCCGACGTATTCCGTTTGTGGTTGGTGATATTGAGTGCCGACTGCTGGAATTTCCTCTTCATTGAGTCTACCTGTACGGCTTCTGCCGATTCTTTCGATCTTTTTCCTTCAGAAAATGCCCTGAACCTCTTGAATCTGCTCGAGGGTGGGGTAAATTCGCTTCGTCCGCATCGTTGCGTACACCTGGTCCGCGTGACCGGGCGAGAGAAGAGAAAGAACCTCGCCCAGCCAAATCGGACGACATCCGCCATGCGGAGGTCTGAATCTCTGTCCTGACTTTTTCTCAGGGCTCAGACCAGCTCCCATGGTGTGGCTCAGAAGCCACGGCCCCTCGAGGTGAGAGACGAGGGATCTTTGCTTCTTCCCAAGGGATGTCGTCTTCGGCTGGGCGCAGGGGACGCGAAGAGAAGAGAGATCCAGATGTCCCCCAAAATACTGGTCCCCTTGTCCGCCATGGTTGCGGCGAACCCTGCCTTTGCAGGCGTTGCCTACTTCAACAATCCGGTGTTGTTTGACGGGATCATTGAAGACGATCTGGTGATTCGAGAGACCTTCGAGGCAGGTGACTCTGCGTCCGCCGATGGACAAACTGTTTTTTGCGATACCCCTCTCACCGTTCGCTTGAATTACTCCGATTCGATGTCGCCATTTGTTCTTGCCGTGCAAGACGAAGGCGATCCACTGCCACCCATCGGTCTCCCTCAAGGCTTTGGCTATGACACCACGCTCCCAGATGGTGAGGGAACTTTCTTGCAAGTTTCCGGTGGTGCTGAATCTGGTTCTTGGAATGTGGAGTTTCAGACGCCAGGTGAGATGGCCGCATTTGGCTTCACCATGACTGGATTTGGTGGTGGGCAAAAAGACGAGAACTCGGAGTCTGGCTTCTTGGTGGAGTTCATTCAAGGCGGCGATGTGGTGGACGACGAGTACGTCGAATTGAACGCCTCGTTTGCCGCTCGATTCCACGGGTTTGTAACCGGTGGCACGTTCGACTCAGTCCGAGTGAGCGTCTACGGGGGCGACTATCTTGGCTTTGACGATGTCCGGATGGGATTCGTTGAGGTCCCAGCGCCGGGTGTGCTTGCACTG
>CALDQF010000329.1 GCA_937911845.1 uncultured Phycisphaera sp.
GGCGTAGCACCCGCCTTCAACGTTGAAGACACCATCGGCCGACCAACCATGCTCGTCATCACCAACCAGAGCCCGTTCAGGATCTGCAGAAAGCGTGGTCTTTCCCGTGCCCGAAAGGCCAAAGAACAACGCCACATTTTCGGAATCCTCACGGTCCACATTGCATGAACAGTGCATCGGGAAGACCCCTGAGTCGGGGAGGTCGTGGTTCATGGCGTAGAAGATCGACTTCTTGATTTCCCCGGCATAACGCGTGCCCACAATCAAAACCATCTTGCGTTCCAGAGATTGGAAGATGGCAATCTTCCCGCTCACCCCCACGGCGGCGGCCTGCTCCGGACTCAACTCCAGAGCACCAGCGTCGAAAATGGTCCAATCAGGGGCAAAGCTGGGATCAGTGCCTTCCGAAGGAATAAAAAGTGTGCTCGCGAACAACGTGTGCCACGCCTCTTTGGCCACCACACTGACCCGGCAGCGGTAACGTTCGTCGGCACCAGCAAATCCATCAAAACGATAAATATCGTCGCAAGAGCCTAGATATTCTCGGACGATGGACTCCAACTTCGAAAATTGTTCCGGGGTGCACGGCTGATTCACTTTGCCCCAGTCAATATTGCCGTGGATGCCTGGTGTGTCTTCGAGATATTTATCACCGGGCGATCGACCAGAACGGGAGCCGGTGTGGACATTCAGGGCCCCATTTGCTGCCAAATGGCCTTCCCCACGGTGGACGGCGTGTTCGACCAGATCTGCGACCGGCAAATTGGTGTGAACCGTCCGGCCATCGAGGAAAATGAGTCTGTCGTCAGCGATTGTGGGCATGCTTGATTCCGGGGGGGTCGCGATTCGATCATTCTACGCCCACAGGAGCGCTTTGACACGATTGCCGCAGCCTCGCGGCTCCAGTAGAATCGGCTCCTTGCCTCTGGCGGCAGTAGCTCAGTTGGTTAGAGCGTCGGATTGTGATTCCGGATGTCGGGGGTTCGAGTCCCCTCTGCCGCCCTTGAAGACGTCCGCAATCCTGCGTACGCTCTACGACTTGCCCTCCACGGGTGCACCTCTGGCGAGGTAGCTCAGTTGGTAGAGCACCGCATTGAAAATGCGGGTGTCGGCGGTTCAAGTCCGCCTCTCGCCACTTCAGATCGCCGCCCTTTGGGCGGCGGTTTGCGTTTCTGCAGTGCCGTGCCGGTCTTATGCCGCGTCCCGACCCGAGGCGGGGTAATGCCGCTCGATGGCTTCATGCAACTCTGAACGCATGGCCAACATTGGCTCGGAGACCAGGCCCAAAACGTTGGTGACAAATCGGTGGGCGGAAACCAAACCCAATGGGGTGGTGCAATACGACAGCCTTTCCCCCTGCCGAGAAACCGGCAGGATGTTGAACTGTCGCGCCCTTCGTGGGGTCACCAACTGCTTCGCCTCCTTTTCTGGGTAAAGGCGACGAGGGTCAACCCTTCCTCCCCACTGCGACATTTGGGCGGCCCAAGCAGCCTCCACCGCCGCGGGATCAACACCAGCATGTTCTTCAGCCAACGCGCCAAGTGGCCTTGCGGGGCTTGATTCTTGCAGTTTGAGCAGCCGTGCGAGTTCGTTCGGCTCAAGCTCACCGGCGGCACACAACAGATCTCCAATGCGGGTACTGGTCGTCATGCACCGAGCATCGGACGAGATGTCATCAAGGTTCACGCATCCAACGGAATCACATCCAATTTGCGTCCGGCCACGCCGAAGGGTCGGGTCATTCCGGCGAACTGGACCAATTCCGGTCCGAGAAAGCTGAGGAAGCTCTTTTCAAGCCCCCAATTGATCTGGGTTCAGGTCCTGAAGATCTTCAGGGACGAACAGGCCATCTTTCCGAATCACCTCGCCATCAAAAGAAATGGTGCCGCCGCCATAATCGGACCTTTGGATCAGAACCATGTCCCAGTGGATGGAGGATTTGTTCCCGTTGTTTGCGTCTTCGTAGGCGTTGCCCGGCGTGAAGTGCAAACTGCCCGCGATCTTTTCATCGAAAAGAATGTCGTTTTGCGCGTGCATGATGAATGGGTTGAAGCCGATGGCGAACTCTCCAATAAACCGAGCACCTTCGTCGGTGTCGAAGATTGCTCCCAAATGCTCAGCGCCTTTGTCGGCACCGTGCTCCACAATTTTGCCATCCTTGAATACCAGACGGACATTGGCAAAGTCATTCCCTTGGTAGCGGGTGGGCGTGTTGTATTGCATCACTCCGTTGACCGACTCCCTGATCGGGGCGGTAAAAATCTCACCGTCGGGGATATTCATGTTGCCACAGCATGGGATTGACGGAATGTCCTTGATCGAGAACGTCAAGTCGGTGTCGCCAGGGCCACAGATGTGCACCTGATCGGCCGCATCCATTCTGACTTTCAATGGTTGGACCGCCTGGGCCATGCGTGCGTAATCCATCGTGCAGACCCGGAAGTAAAAGTCTTCATAGGACTCGGTGCTCATGGATGCCGACTGCGCCATGCCGGGTGCCGGCCACCGCAAGACGCACCAGCGGGTGTGGTTCACACGCTGCTGGAAGTGCACTGGGGTTTGATAACCCTTACTCCAGCGCTTTTGATCTTCACCAGCGAGCCCTGCAAGTTCGTTGGCATTGTTTCCACCACGAAGTCCAAGGTACGCGTCCATTTTTTGCATGCGGAAGCGGTCATACTCGGCCTGAGTGGCCACTTGGGCATCGGTGGCATCTTCAATCAAGGCTCGCTGCAATCGATTGTTCCGCAACGTGACGTGGGGATGCGCTCCGACGGATTTGGCCGCTTTCACTGCGGCGATCACCATCGATTCAGGAATATCAAAGGCTTCAATCAACACATGCTCGCCTGCTTGCAAGCGAGTGGAATGATGAATGAGCAGTTCAGCCAACCGTTCGTGTCTTGGGTCCATGGTGAACCATTCTACGCCGTGGGTTCGGGGGGTTCTTCTTCACCGAAAATGGCCCTGAGCATCTGGGCCCCATCGGAAGCGGGCAGGTCGTTTTGCCGAAACCACATGCGGGGCGAGAACTCACCCGAGTGTGGAGACAACCGAAACCAACTCGCCGCACGCGAGCTGGGATGAGCGCCGCCGGACCAAAATCCAAGATCATCACGGCCGTGGGCAACCCGGCGACCGTCCGTAGGTCGGCGGTCCCAACGCTCCACAAACTGGCCCAGCAGGGCTGTTTCAAAATCAAAGCCATCTTGATGGTCACTGCTGGCCACGACGATGGCATTCTCTGCCCCGGGCTTGAATTGGGCAAAAGCGCGGTCCAATCGCTTACGCATTCGTGGCGTGTGATCGATGAAGCCATCGGGCATCCCAATGTGCAGCACCACTCGGCGACCATCGTGGGGCGCCAGTACGCGGATACCCCCAAGATCTGAGCCATCGTCGTCGGTCACTTTGAGTTCATCACCCACACTGGCATGACGAAGGAAGTCCATCCCCTCCTCAACCAAACGCTGCATTTGACGATCGGTGGCGACCGAGCTCCAGCGGACTCGAATCAACCACGGTCGAGGCACCATTTCCAAAGCCCGCAGTCGTGGTGAAATCACAATTTGCCGTGAGGCACGGTTGTCGATGTCGGTGGCGACTCGCTTGACGTGCAAAAACACTTCTCGGCCGCCTTTGCTGACTCGAAGGTCTGCGGTCATGTTGCCCACGGTTGGCACCTCGGATTCAACATCAAAGCCCAATGAGAGCACGTGACGAGCCAAGACGGCCTCGGCCAATGCATCAAAGAATGCTTTTTCGTCCGTCCGGGCTTCGAGCGCCGAACGAATACGAACCAGAGGATGACGACCAATCCAGGCATCAATTTCAGAGAGCAAGTCGGGATCGACTCGGTCTCGGAACCGGTGCAACCCCCCATTCACGGCGTCCATCCTCCGGGAGATCTTTTGTGTGGAGGCACGCCTGATTCTGGAACGGTTTGCACCTCACCCCAAACAAGCACGCCAGCGTTCGAAGCTGGCTCACCATTGATCAATGCTTTTCGATCCAAACTGGCCAGTTCGTCGGCTTGGCGACGGGCCAACTTGACCGTCATCGTTACCGTGCCGTCACCATATTGGCGATCCAGCACTTCAGCCCGGCGTTCCAAATGGTCAATCGCTTTGGCCGATGCGTAAGGCAATGTCACTTCAACCTCTTGGATGCCTCCCAGAGCCAGCGCTCGTACCCGTTCGGACAGTTCATCGAGGCCGGTCCCGTCCACCGCGCTGATGGGTAGCGCATCAGGATAGCGGTGCATCCAAAGCAACTGCTCCCGAGGTTCGATCAAATCCATCTTGTTCAACAGAACCAACCTTGTCTGACCCGTCGCTCCAATGTCATCCAGGGTGCGTTCGGTGGTTTCCAATTGCATCACCGCGTGCGGATCACTGGCATCCAACACCTGCAGGATCAGCGAAGAATGGATGGTTTCCTCAAGGGTGGCGCGAAAGGAAGCCACCAAACGGTGTGGGAGATCTCGAACAAAGCCCACCGTGTCGGAGACCAAGACTTGCACGCCACCTCCCAAAGGCCACGCATCGACCCGAGTAGACAGGGTCGCAAACAGCATGTCGGCCGCAAACGCACCACCATCAGTGAGCCGATTGAAGAGGGTGCTTTTCCCCGCATTGGTGTAACCCACCAAGCCCACCGTGAAGTGGTCTTCGGTTCGATCCGCCACTTCGCGACTCTTTCGGCGTTGCACTTCGGCCAACTCACGTCGCAACTGCGCCAAGCGGTCACGGGCCAAACGCCGGTCAATTTCAAGCTGGGTTTCCCCTGGTCCTCGAGTACCAATGCCCACGGGTGCCCCACCGGTGACCTGCCCCAAGTGATCCCACATCGCCCGCAACCGCGGATAGGTGTACTGCAGCTGAGCGATTTCAACTTGGAGCTTTGCTTCCAGAGTTGCGGCCCGGCTGGCAAAGATGTCCAAAATCAATTCCGAACGATCCAGAATCTTCACCACGCAGGCCTTCTCAAGTTCTCGAATTTGGGCGGGCGTGAGATCGTGGTCGAACACCACCAAGCCAGCCGACAACGCTTTCACCGCCGCCGCCAGTTCTTGCACTTTGCCTTTTCGAATCAGGGTCTTGGCGCTTGGTTTGGAAAGCTTCTGAGAAATGGTCCCTACCACCTCAGCCCCCGCGGCTTCGACCAAGGCCGAGATTTCACCAAACGGATTTTTGGGGTCACTCCAACGTCCCGGCAGACCGACGTGGACCAAAATGGTCCGCTCGGTCGCGACCTTCATCGTGTCTCGCAGCGGTTCGTGGTGGGCCAATCGGGTCTCCAGTCTGGAGTTTAGAGCATGACAGCGGCTACCCTCTAGGGAGGACTTCACTTTGCGATCCCGTTGGCCCACCATTTTGATGCTTTTCGCCAGCGCCGTCATTATGTTGCGACTGCCCGCGGCGTTGGCCAAAAGAGCCCAACGAACAGAGTTGGCGCAAGGTTTGGTGGAGGTGGCCCAAACCCTTGAGTCTGAATTCGTCCGAGAACTTTCCCGGGATGAACTTCGGGAGGGCGCCATCCAAGGGATGGTGGAGAGCGCGGGCGATCCATACACCGTCTGGATTCCCCCCCGGGACCGTGATGAATTCGTCAAAGAAGTTCAAGGAACCTTCGCGGGAATCGGCGTTTCCGTTTCATCTGATCCACAAGGCGCACTGGTCAGAACGCCACTCGATGGCAGTCCCGCCCTCGAGGCCGGCATCCAGGCTGGCGATCTCATCGTGGCAGTGGGAGATGAAGCGCTGACCGACATGGCTCTTTTGGACATCATTGCTTTGGTCTCCGGCCCGGAAGGTTCGTCGGTTGAAATCACGGTGCTCCGGGATGAACAAGAACAGAATTTCACGGTGGTTCGTCGGCAAATCGAAACCAAAACCGTGCTCGGACTGCGACGGACCGACGGCCAGTGGCAATGGCAGCTTGACGACGGTGTGCTGGTGGTTCGTATCGATCAGTTCTTGGACGAGACCCCGCGCGATCTTCGCTCGGTCATCGAAGACCACCCTGACGCCACCGGATTGGTCTTGGACCTCAGAAGCAATCCCGGGGGCTCGCTGTCCGCGGCAGTGGAGACTTGCGATCTTTTTCTGGAAGGTGGAGTGGTGGTTGAGATTCGCAACCGCCGGGAGGTAGAAGCGATCTTTGAAGCCCAATCGGAGTTGGCCACTGACGTGCCCACAGTGGTGCTGGTGAACGAAGGCTCAGCCTCCGCCAGCGAAATTGTTGCGGGGGCTCTGCAATTCCACCAAAGGGCCATAGTGATAGGCCGCCGCACCTACGGCAAAGGTTCGGTGCAGAAAATTCGAGATTTCGGTGAGGGTGGAACGTTGAAGTACACGGCCGCCACCTACCACCTCCCCGATGGCCGCAGTGTCCAGCGCGTTGAAGGCGAAGAACTGTGGGGCGTCGACCCCGATGTGGTCTTGGACGCCCCGGAAGACTGGACCGCCGTGAACGAACGTTGGTCGGAAGCCGGGATCATCACGACCGGTCCTGAGTGGCCCCAACTCCTCCCGAGTCAACATTGGATTCGTAACCAACTGGGTGATGCCGAAATGTTGCAAGCCTTGGACGCTGTGCCCCAAACAACGAAAGCTCAACCATGAGGGTTCTAGGGTTTGAATCCAGTTGTGATGAGACCGCGGTTGCTGTGGTTGAAGATGGGCACCGTGTCCTGGCGTCGGTGGTGCAATCGCAGGACGAACTGCACGAAACCTATGGCGGGGTGGTCCCGGAAATCGCTGGACGGGCCCACGCCGAGCGCATCGGACAAATCACCGACCGGGCATTGGCCGAAGCCGACACGTCTTTCTCTGAGATTGATGCGGTTGCCGTAGCCCATCGACCCGGCCTTATTGGCTCGGTGCTCGTTGGAGTGGCGGCCGCCAAAAGTGTGGCCTGGCGACTCGGCATTCCCCTGATCGGAGTGCACCACGTGGAAGCGCACCTTTGGTCGGGACTGCTGGAGGAATCGTCGCCCCCATGGCCAGCGCTGGGATTGGTCGTCAGCGGTGGGCATTCGAGTTTGTACCGAGTGGACGCGCCTTTTCGGTGCACGGTCTTGGGACGAACCATTGACGACGCCGTCGGCGAGGCCTATGACAAAGCCGCAGCGTTGTTGGGTCTGGGATGGCCCGGCGGGGTTCGGGTTGACCAGGCCGCCCAGCACGGCAACGACGAGTCGTACCAGTTCCCTATGCCAAATCTGAAGGGACGCCCCCTTGATTTTTCGTTTAGTGGTCTCAAAACCGCCGTGCGCTACGGAGTGTTGGGATTGCCAGGAACGGCCATCAGGGAGCCTGATTCACTCTCAGACCAAGAGCGTTCGGATGCGGCAGCTTCTTTCCAAAAGGCGGCGGTCCGAACCTTGATTCGAGGACTCCGCCGAGCCCGACAGGAACACCCCGACGTCCAATCGTTGTTGATTGGTGGTGGTGTGAGCGCCAACTCCCGTTTGCGGAAAGAACTGCAAATCTTTGCCGAAGAAGAAGGATTGGCGCTCCGGATTCCTCCGATGCAATGGTGTGTCGACAACGCCGCCATGGTGGCTGGGTTGGGATGGATTCGTCTGCAAGAAGAAGGACCAGCGTCGCTGTCGTTGGCCGCGAGCCCGAGGTAACCCATGAAAGAATTCCTTCTGGTTGACGCGCCCCACCCATCCACGATTGACGAAGAACTGTTGCTGCGCCATTGCAAATTGGAATTTGGGCGAGGCACCGGTCCGGGTGGCCAACGACGCAACAAAGTCGCCACCGCTTGCGAAATCGTGCACGAGCCAACTGGCGTCATGGCCCACGCGGCCGAGATGCGCAAACAAGCCGACAACCGACGGGTGGCGCTGCGTCGATTGCGGGATCGTCTCGCCCGCGTGGTACGCACCTCCGTCCACCACGAGCGTTATCGACCCAGTGCCCTCTGGGAAAAGCGGCGTCAGGGACGCATGTTGCCGGTCAATCCCAAGCACTACGAATATCCCGCCCTCTTGGCGGAGGCCCTGGATGTGATTGTGGCCCGGCGCTGGGATGTCGCGGGCACGGCCGGAGTCCTGAGCATTTCCATGAGCCAGCTCGCACG
>CALDQF010000330.1 GCA_937911845.1 uncultured Phycisphaera sp.
CCAAGCTCACTTCTCCCAGAGATCCCAGTGTTCCAAGTGGGTGAAGGAATTGATTTGGAATACGGCTTGGACCCGGTAAATGATCCGGCGGGAACCTTGGCCTGTATGGATGCGGTGATCGATGAGCAACTTGCTTCACTGGATGCGGAGCATGATTTGGCGTCAGCCAAAGAAGAATTGTTCCGAGTGGTTAAAGCTCAAGCCAAACTCGAAGCCGAGTTGGAATCGCTCGCCGGGGGGATCGAAGATGCGTGTGAAGAAACGGGTGGTCGCCTACGAAAACTGGTGATTGAGGCCGAGTTCCGCGGATTGATCAGCCAAGAACTCTGTGCCGAAGATGCCCTGCGAACTTCCATGCAGTACCTCATTCATAAGATTGGGGTCAGCAATGCCGTCGTGGCCACACCAGGCTTGGATGGGTGGCAGCTTGGCGCTTATGTCAACGTCGACGCGCCTCGTGAAGCCACCCAAGATGTGGTGGACCGTGTGCTCGAACGTGCAGACCATTTTGCCTCCGCCAATGTCATTTGCTCCAACGGCACGGAATTGCAAGCCAAACTTGATTTGGATCATCCTGGTCTCGATGGCCGCACTTGTGTCTGGACCGGCTCGTATGACGAAGCAGAGGCCAAGGCCAGTTTGATTTTCTTCCGCAACGAATCATCACCATTCCGGCAAGAAGACCTTGAGACCATTGATGTCGTCTCGACACTTCTTGGACGACAGTTGGGGGGGCTGGAACGGATCGAGCTTCGCGCTCAACCCGAAGAAGAGTGCCAAGATGAACAATGGCGCGACGCTGCTTGAGGAATCGGTAGCCTGCAGCACGTGATTCCTTGTCAAATCGCTTTGATCTGCCACACTCCACTAGGGCACTCGGCCCATTGGGATTTCCTGTACGAGCGAACGCCCGGCAGTGCGTTGTGCCCCACTTGGCGTCTCACCCAACCGTGTCACATCTGTCGGGGTTCGGCCAAGGCAACCCGGTTGTTTGACCATCGGCGCCACTACCTTGAACTGAAGTCTGAACACATCTCAGACAAACTCGGAAGCGTCAAGCCTGAAATATCAGGGCACATCATGGATATTGATGACATCGACAATCCTTCTTGCATGGTGGTGCGATGGTCGAATGAGCAACAGTCCAAGTTGGTTTTTTTAAACCAAGAGCTTCATTACGAACCTTTGGTCCAAGCTGACCAAACCTCTGAAGCGAGATAACGGGCGGCGGTCGCAAAGACAATGGCACCAGTGGTCACGATGGCAAGAGCGCGAACCCAAGGAGCCGTGTCACAAAGAACCCAAGATATACCCAAGATGCATGGCAACATGATGGCTGTCGAGGCCACGATGCCCAGGACTCCGGCAAAACGCGCCCCAAGCCTACGTGACAACCATACGCATTGAATCGCCGCCCCAACGGACGTGGTGAGACCAAGCGCGGCTTCTTGCAGAGGTGTCCAAATCAAGATCAAGTTCAGCAACAAGTTGGTGCCAACCACAGCCATCCCAATGCGAACTGGTCCCCGTCGATCTCCCTTGGCATAACACGCCCTTACCAGAACGTGAACACAACTCATGGCCCAGATACCTGGGCCATACGTCCACAACAAGCGTGCCACTCTTGGCGCGTCGCTGGCTGAGAATAAGCCGCCCTCAAACACCGCCCGGACCATTGGGGTGGCCACAACACACAAACCGATCGATGCGGGCAAACCAACGAAAAGTGCCATGCCAAGTGCGGTACGAAGTGTGTCTTGGAATTCTTGGGGTTGATCTTTGGTCTGACTCAGTCGTGGGAATGCGGCCGTGGCGACCGCAATGCCAAAAACACCCAGAGGAAATTGATACAACCGAGAGGCAAGTGATAGAGCAGTGTTCGCGCCTTCCTCCAAGGGATACACGAACCCAAAAATGGTGGCACCAAACAAGGCGGGCCATGAGGCCAACAGAGTGTCGGTCAGGATATTGACCTGCAAGACTGACAATCCCATGCCGACAGGGACCGCACGCTTGGCCAAGATTTTGGCTTCATCCCAAGCCTTCCGGTTGGGTTTGGCGAAAGGTTGATCACCCAGCACCGCAACAGACCACAACACCTGCAATACCCCAGCCACCAAAACCGCCCAAGAAGCACTGTGCATTCTGGCTGTCGGATCTCCGGCCGGCCCGGTAAGCACACCAACGACCAGCGCCACATTCAGAATGGCTGGCGCTGCCGCTGTGGGCGCGAATCGACCACGAACCTGGAGCACTGCCCCCAACAGGGCCACCAAACAAACCATCGGGGCGTAGGGCAACACAATCTGCAGCAACTCCACAGCCAGCGCTGGGTGTTCCCCTTTGGGGTGCAGTGAGAACAGCACCAATTCCAGCAGAGCGATTACAACCGTGAGCAGGGCAATCCCTGCGGAGATGCCCGCGGCCGCAAAGCGAGCCCCCGACAGACGATCTTGCTGATGCCGTTCGGCGTACATCGGAAGAAAAGCCGCGGAAAGCGCGCCTTCTCCAAACAGCCGGCGGAAGAGATTGGGGATCTGAAAGGCGAGGAAGAAAATGTCGGCGGCACCACCAACCCCAAAGGATCGGGCAAAAACAGCATCGCGCAGCAAGCCGGTGCACCTGGATCCCAAAGTAAGGATCGATACCACTCGACTTGAACCACCAAGATTGCTCACGCAAGAGTCCTTCGGATGCTTAGGGCTGAAACCATGAAAACCAAGCCTCCCAAAAACAACGTCAGAACCATGCGTTGGGCCACAGCGCCATCAGTCCACGCCAATGCGAAGCAAGCACCAGAAATGATTATCCAGACCCATGTGGTCCTATGTGCTTGACACCGACAGGACACCACCAAGGACCACACCGCGACAACGCCTATCACATTGGCCACGGCATCCATCACAGAAGCGTGCCGGTTCAGAGCCGGGATCGCTTGACTAAATTCGTCGGCAATAGAGCACACAAGACCCGTAACAAGGAGGTGGCCCAGAGGAAGCTTCCAGGCGTTGGCCAGCAAAGCCAGCCAAAGTCCCCACGCCACAAAATGGATGGTTTTGTCGCTGACAGGAACCACACTGGGCAGTACCAAAGCTGGCCAATGGGTAGCTAAAAACAAAATCGTGGCATAGAGCGTGAAACGCGTCCGAGGATCAATCTTGACCATGGGCGTCTGCGGAAGAGCTTTCGGTTCGATTCACATCAGGCTGGACCACATCGGTGGGGGTGGCCGCAAATGGATTTGGCTTCACTTCCACCGACGTGTGCATTTGCGGGGGGGCAGACAACTTCCCCGCGTTGACCCAATCGCGACTTAGACCCTCCGCAAGCCGGCGGTAATCGACGGCGCCGGGACAAGTAGGGGCGTAGTCGAAAATAGACTGACCAAAACTTGGTGCTTCGGCAAGTTTGATGTTCCGGCGGATCGCAGGACGCAATACCCGACAGTTTGACCAAGGCTGGCCACTGTCACGGGTGCTCTCAAGGAATTGCTCAAGATCAGATTCGATCTCTCGACCCAGAGTGGTTTGTTTCTCATGCATGCACAGGATGATTCCGGTGACCTGCAACTTTTGATTCACTGAACGAACCACCCGGCCCACGGTTTCAAGCAAGCGTCCTACGCCTTGAAGGGCCAAGAAGTGCGCCTGCATCGGAACAAAAACTTCGTGGGCTGCCACCAGTGCGTTCATGGTGAGGTGACCCAAACTGGGTGGGCAATCGAGAATCACCACATCCCACTTCCGATCCGCGGCCGCAATCTTTGTGGCCAACTGACCGTGAGGATCGGCCGCACTGGTCAACTCCACCTCTGCGCCCGCCAAATCCACCGTGCTGGGAAGCACATCAAGGCCTGGGCGAACATCTTTCACCAAAGCGTCATCAAGACGGGTGGTTGGATCCACCAAAACGTCGTACGCACTGGGGGCGGTCGGATCAGGATCCACGCCCAAATGCAAGCCCAGGTGGCCTTGGGGATCCAGATCAACCAAGAGTACGCGTCGGCCAGCGAGGGCCAGGCCGGCACCGACATTCACCACGCTTGTGGTTTTGCCAACCCCGCCTTTCTGATTCAAGACGGCCACGAGTACTGGGTTAGTTGCCACAGATGTGTCCATAGTGGTCAGCCTAGCGGGGGAATGGCAGGTCGGGGGCATCAACAACCTGTGCCGGACCCTACGCTGTCCCTATGAATCCAAGGAAGACCTCTCAATGGACGTTTGGACTGGTTGGTTGCCTCAACGCCTGCCAAAGCACCACCAGTGTCGAGGCTTCAATTGAAGCAACCTTAAACCGGATGCAACATAAAGACCGCACCAATGCCATTCTCGCCATTGATCCGGGTGCCCTTGACCAAGTACACAATCTTGAAGGCAAAGATCCCAACCAGCCGCTCTACGGACAAGCGGTTGTGATCAAAGACAACATCCACGTCAAAGGCATGGCCACGACTGCCGGCTCACTTGCTCTGGTCAACAATATTGCCGCAGAGGATGCCCCAGTTGTCGCGCGATTGCGAAGTGTTGGCGCCATCATCGTGGGGAAAACAAATCTCTCGGAGTGGGCCAATTTTCGTTCAACCTCTTCCTCCAGCGGCTGGAGCTCGGTCGGAGGGCTGACCAGCAACCCATTTGATCCATCTTGCACCGCATGTGGTTCAAGTTCTGGAAGCGGGGCGGCGGTGGGTTCTGGATTGGTCGAAATCGCTCTGGGAACCGAAACCGATGGATCGGTGACCTGCCCGGCGGCAATGTGTGGCATCGTGGGACTGAAACCTACAGTGGGTTTGTTGCCTTCCGAGGGTGTGGTTCCGATTTCAAGCAGCCAAGATACGGTCGGCCCCATGACCTCCACG
>CALDQF010000331.1 GCA_937911845.1 uncultured Phycisphaera sp.
CTTCGAACCCTCCTTGGAGTTTGATGGCTGGAATTTCCAGTTTGCTCTTGGGGAGAAGCTCACTGAGAACATCGCTTTTGAGTGGGAAGTTCAATCGCTGCAGTTGGACCTGGATTCATTCAAGCCCACCACGACCGACAACGGCGGGGGACTGTTTCCTTTTGATCCAAACGACGGTACGGTCCCGGGCTTTTTCCGTTTGGATGGCGCGAGCGGTGAATTCAAAGCTTTAGCGCTGACGGCGAACCTTCATTTTGATTACCAGTTCGGGGAATCAGGTTTTGGGGTCTATGGCGGAGTTGGCGCGGGATTCTCGAGGAACACGTTGAATCTCACGGTCTCTGAAACATTCTTTGAGACCGAGGGCTCACCAGCCGGTGATTCAATTGATGCCACCGTTCCTTTGGCCACCGACGATACGTGGGACTTTTGTTGGCACTGGCGAGCAGGTGTTGAATACGAAATCAACCGCAAGAGCACGTTGTACGTGGGGTGGCGTGCGGCCGACTACGGTTCTGCCGATCTGCAGGGCAGTGGTCCGGCATTGACCGCCGACACCATTGAGTTTGGCTTCAAGCAGTCCTTCTGATTCTCAGTATCAAAGGGCCAAATGAGCGATCGCGCGTTAGGGGCGTTGACTGTTCGTTATTGCGAAGGAAGCATCTTGGGCTGCAACTTGCTTCCGAGCCATGCTGCGTCTTCGCAAGCCGTGCCGCTGGGAATGTTGTTGTAGGGGCCATTTGGCAGTTCCACACCGAAATGGGTCTCTGCGGTTTCCTCAGACATCTTGAGTTGGTATGAGATGACAGATCCATCGATAAACGAGACGTTCCACCGACCAGGGTTCCAGACGACGGGCTCGTCAACCCAGTTGAATGACTCAGAGCAAGGGGCGAAGTCCCGATCAACCCAAGCGGCCGGCAGAAGAAACCCGTTCAGATTTGCTCCTCGGGTGTCGGCCTCGCACAGGGTGGAAAGTTGGTTGGATGTATCGCGAAATTGGGAGTGCGGCCGAAACGAGGCCAGTTGAGCAGTCTCGGCAATACGCCTCTTTTCCAGCAAACGCTGAGAATGAATAACTCCGAAGCCGATAAGTCTCGGGATCGTTGATCAACCGGGGATCTTGTGGCGAGCTGTAGACATCAAAGTCGCCGATGTAATCCCACAGAGAACCTTTGGTAAACGCGCTGAGGTACTCAGTGTTGGGGTTGGCGTCATCTCCGCCTTGGTCCCAATTCACCACGCCGTTTTGGAATCCATTGCAGCATCCATCTGGAGGGT
>CALDQF010000332.1 GCA_937911845.1 uncultured Phycisphaera sp.
AGCCGTTCCTCGAAGCTTTTCCTTCCCCGTTGGCCATGGTCGAAGCTGGCGAGGATGCGGTCTTGGCGAAATGGAGTGGGATGGGCTACTACCGGCGAGCGCGCATGCTCCATGCTGCCGCTGTGGCCATCGTTGAACAGCACGGCGGAGTTGTGCCTGAAGATGCCGCCACCCTTGAGACTCTCCCCGGCGTTGGTCGGTACACCGCCGGTGCGATTGCCTCTATCGCATGCGGCCAGAGCGCACCCATTGTCGACGGTAATGTCGATCGGGTCTTCGCCCGGCTTACTGCTGATGGTTCCACCCCAGGTGCCAAAGGTCGGGAAGCCCGGCGATGGGAAGAGGCGGGGGTGTATGTGGCTGCGTCCGACTCTCCCGAAGTTGCCAACGAGGGATTGATGGAACTCGGGGCCCTTGTGTGCCAACCCAAAGCGGCTCAATGTTTGATCTGTCCGCTGTCAGCGCAATGCTGTGCGCTGCAGACGGGGAAAGTTACCGAGATCCCTCCTCCCAAGCCTCGGCCCAAAAAGAAATTGGTCGAGATGCAAGTTGGGGTCGCATGGTCCGGCAAGAAACTCTTGTTGTCGCGCCGGCCTGATTCCGGACTTTTTGCCAAGACCATGTTTCCACCAGAGGCCGACGCCTTTCCCGCATCCGCAGAAGGTCGCCCCCTTGCTGAAGTGAGGCATCAGACCACCCACCGAGATGTTCGGGTCCAAATTTTCGTTTTTCCAGATGACTGCAAGGTCTCAAACGCGGAGTGGAAACATCCCGACGATCCGGAACTGGCGCTCACGAGCTTGGCCAGCAAAATCATCGCACTGGCCAGGCGGAATCAGGAAGACGATTCGGAAGAACCGGCCTCTTCTTGATCTTCTGGGTACGCCAGTCTCTGGTGTCGGATTGATCGCAGACGTCCAATGATGGCATCTTCAATTTCGTGAAGTTCGCGGAGTGTCAATTTGCACTCGTCGAACTGTCCATCCAGCAGTCGTTCCTTGGAAAGGTCGCGAACGATCGATTCGATTTTTCCGCTTGGCAGTTCAACGGCCGCTCGGGAGGCAGATTCACAAGCGTCGGCCAGCATCAGGACCGCCGCTTCTTTGGAACGAGGGCGCGGCCCTGGGTAGCGGAATGAGGCTTCTTCCACTTCTTCATCCTCAGATGCGGCATCGCGTGCTTTCACGTAGAACCACCGGACCACTTGGGTGCCATGATGGCTGGAGATGAACTCACGCAGAGACTTGGGAAGGCCGCTGGCCGCCGCCATCTCAAGACCATCTTTGACATGGCCGGCGATGATGAGATAACTGATGTTTGGCCGCAGATTGTCGTGCGGGTTCTCGCCCGATTGGTTCTCCACGAAGTACTCGGGCTTTCGCATCTTGCCAATGTCGTGATAGAGAGCGCCAACGTAGGCCAGCGCGGCATCGCCACCGATGGCCGAGACGCCTGCTTCCACCAGTGAGGCCACTTGCAACGAGTGGTCGTAGGTTCCGGGCGCTCGAGCAGCCAACTCCTGCAACAAGGGGTGGCGAGGATCACGAAGCTCGGCCAGCGTCATCCCAGTCACGCGGTCGAACCACCGTTCCATGGTTGGCAACAATCCCATCGCCAAGAACCCGATGAGCAGCGTGGTGATCATCGAGATGAGCCCCGCGCCGCGGACGATCATGAGCATGGTGATGATCCGCCGACGCACGGGGTGGTTGACGATCTTCTCGCTCTCGCTCGTGGTGAACCCGGTGCCGG
>CALDQF010000333.1 GCA_937911845.1 uncultured Phycisphaera sp.
ATTATACGCGAATCAGAGTCAAGGAGGGACTGAAACCCATTCTTTTCGTCGCTAGAGTCGAACGATGACCCCTTCTGGACCTGAAAATGAGTCTTGGGAAGTGCGTCGAAGCCGTCTTTCGGCCTTGGCGAAGGCCCTCCCTGAACAGCCTGGGGTGTATTTGATGAAAGATGTGGATGGGCATGTCTTGTATGTGGGCAAGGCCGGAAGCCTCAAAAATCGCGTCTCGTCGTACTTCGTGCCGTCGGCGGAGTTGGGACCTAAGAAACAGCCCATGCTGGCCAAAATTGATTCCATCGACACCATTGAATGTGACGGGGAGTGGGAAGCCCTCCTGATGGAATCGCGTTTGATCAAGGACACCCGTCCTCCGTTCAACACCCGCTTGGTCGACGACAAGACTTTTCCGTATTTGGTGGTGACGACGCGCGATGATTTTCCCGGGGTGTTCATCACCCGAGAGCCCGCCCATGAGGATTACCGGGGCGCGAAAATATTCGGCCCGTTTGCGTCGGCCGGGGCGTTGCGAGAAGCGGTCCAACTGTTGCAACGGGTTTTTCGGTACCGCACTTGTCACCTTGACATCGAAGACGGCGATCCGAAAAATCGACGCTTTCGGCCCTGCTTGTTGCACTCCATTGGTCAGTGCACCGCCCCCTGTGCGGATCGAATCTCAAAAGCTTCGTACCGGCGTGACATTGATGCATTTGTTCGGTTCTTGGGATCAAAGCGTTCCACCATGCTGCGTGAGTTTCGTGAAGAGATGGCCCAAGCCTCCGCGGATTTGAGATTTGAAGAAGCTGCCAAGTTGCGTGATCAAATCAGCGCCATCGAAAAATTGGACGACCGTGAAAAGCGGGCCAAAGACGGCGTGCAATGGCAGCCGGAAGTCACGGTGTTCAGCGGAGATCCTGCGCCTGCGCTCAAATCGTTGCAGCGCACTTTGGGGTTGACGTTGCCCATCCGTTCCATGGAAGCCATCGATATTGCCCACCTGCAAGGCGGAGAAACCGTGGGTTCCAAGGTGTGTTTTGTGGACGGGCGACCTTTCAAAGATTTGTACCGCCGGTTCAAGATCCGCACCGTGGACAACGACGATTACGCGGCCATTCGTGAAGTGGTTTCACGTCGTTATCGAGATGCGGGGGTGGGCGAAGAGCTGTATCCCGATCTGATTTTGATTGATGGTGGATTGGGTCAATTGCATGCCGCCATGGAGGCTTTCGCCGACCTCTCGGTTAAGCCGCCGATGGTGATCAGCCTGGCCAAGAAGGATGAGCGCATCTACGTGCAGGAGAAGACTGAGCCGATTCGATTGGGCCGGGAAAACCTCGGGTTGAAGTTGTGCCAAGCGATTCGTGACGAAGCCCACCGATTTGCCCAGCATTACCATCACATTTTGCGGCGGAAGAAAATAACCGGGGAGTAAGACTCAGGCGGGGCTGGGCAAAGCACCGTCATCCGGAAGATCGCCTTCATCTTCTGCGATTGATGTGTTGGGGCTTTCCTGGGGCTTCGGTGCTTCCATCTCGGCCCGCAACATGTCCGCCACGGTGGGACGGTCGATTTGGCCGCCCTTCATCAAGGTTTCGATGTCATCGGAGTTCAATGTTTCGTGCCGCAGCAGCGCTTGCGCTACCGCTTCCACCTTGTCCCAGTTCTCTTCCAAGATGCGTTGGGCTTCGGCGTAGGCGTGGTCGACCAAACGCTTGATTTCCTCATCGATGATGCGGGCAGTGTCGTCGGAATATTCCTGCCCGGCGAGCAACGACTCACGTTGTTCGTCGGGGGAGTACTTCACAAAGCCAAGTCGATCCGACATACCCCACTCGAGCACCATGGCCCGGGAGAAATCGGTGGCCATGCGAATGTCCATCGAGGCGCCACTGGAGATGTCGCTGGTGTGTCGCTGTTCGGCAATTCGTCCACCGCACAGCACACGCAGGGTGGCTTCGATGTATTTCCGTCCGTAGCCGTAGCGGTCTTTTTCAGGAAGCGAGAAAGTTGCCCCCATCGCTTGCCCGCGTGGAATGATCGTGACCTTGTGAACTGGGTCGGCGTCTTCAAGAAGCCACTGGATGACGGTGTGTCCGGCCTCGTGATAGGCGGTGGCCTCGCGTTCTTGCTCTTCAATCCGTCGGCTTCGACGAGCTCGTCCATACCGGATCTTGTCCCGGGCCTCTTCGAGATCTTGCAGCTCGACGAACTCTTTTCCAGACAAGGTCGCGATGATGGCGGCTTCGTTGATCAGTGCGGCCAACTCAGCGCCCGAGAACATTGGAGTCCCGCGAGCGACACGTTCCATGTCGACATCAGGGGACATGCGAACTTTGCCAGCGTGCACCCCGAGGATTTGCCGTCGTCCCTCAATGTCAGGCAACATCACTTGCACGGTGCGGTCGAAGCGCCCTGGACGCGTCAACGCCGGGTCAAGCACATCGGACCGGTTGGTGGCCGCAATCACAATGACTTGGTCTTGCATTTCGAAGCCGTCCATTTCGACCAGGATGGCGTTCAATGTTTGTTCGCGTTCGTCGTGGCCGCCGCTTGAAAAGCCGCTGCCGCGTTTGCGGCCCACGGCGTCGATTTCATCCAAGAAGATGATGCAGGGACTGCTCTCCTTGGCCTGCTTAAAGAGGTCACGCACCCGGCTTGCCCCAACACCCACAAACATTTCTACGAAGTCGGAGCCGCTGATCGAGAAGAACGGCACGTCGGCTTCCCCGGCAATGGCTTTGGCCAACAGGGTTTTGCCACAACCGGGAGGCCCCGCAAGCAACACGCCGCGGGGGATGCGTCCGCCAAGACGAGCAAACTTCTCGGGGCTCTTCAAGAACTCCACGATCTCGTGCACCTCGTCTTTGGCTTCGTCGATGCCGGCCACGTCGGCAAAGGTCACGCTGACAGATTCTTTGGTTGACAGCCGGTGTTTGGATTTGCCGAAGTTGCCCAACATCCCACCAGGTCCACCACCCGCACCACGCATGCCCCGAATAAAGAGGAACCAAATGGCCGCGATCAAGATGACCAATGGCAACACGCCAGCGAGCAGGCTCATCCAGACGCTGGTGCCTGCTTCATCGGTGTAGTCGATGTTGCGTTCGTTCAGTTGTTCGACGTAAATGCCGGGTTGACTGATCTCAAAGAAAATCCGGTGGGGGCGTCCGTTTGGGGTTTCGCCCAGCCCGCCGGTTCCCGAGCGGATGTTGGCAACCAGTCGATTGTTTTCCACTGAGATCGGGCCTTCCAGACCACCCGATTGGATGGGAGCTGTGGCCAAAAAGGTTGGAATGATGGCCTGGCCCAAAGGATTTCGTTGCACCTGCCCGCCGTCGTCGAGCACTTGCCCCAGTTCGTTCACCTTCACGCTCTTGGTGGCGAGGACGGGGGTCATCTCGGTGGGTTTGCCTTCAAGAGGCCGCCCACTGCGGCCAAGGATGGCGTTGTCTTCGTCCCGCAGCCAACCCGTTTCGTCTCGATATGCCACTTGACCGTTGGAAGTGACGAATGCCCCTTCGGTGTCCGAAGAGGGGACGGTCACTTGTTGGTTGTTGCCTTCGACGTAGGCCAGGAATGTCTCCCAGCTCTTGATCTCAACGCCGCCACTGGGTTGGTTGGCGATGGAGAACACGATGGCCACGATGGAAAAGGCCAGAAGCCATCCCAAAAAACCGCCTCGGCGGGCTGGTGGTTGCGTTTGTTCGTCGTTGTTTTGGTCGGAAGACGGTGGTTGTTGGGTCATTCGGGAGCTTCTGGGAGCAGGAGGAAAAGAAGGTCCCCCACCATAGGAGGGAACTTAGCCCTGCATCGGACGATCACCAGTCCGACTGCAGCGCATCCACGACAGTTCGGGCGGTACGCCGGAACAATTGTTGCCGTGCGACGGTTTCTCGTTCTCCGCCTGGGGCAACGCCCGCCCCACCCGGGGCGTAATCCGCCGCGATTCGGACATTCCGCAGCGATTTCAGCACGGTACCGCTGGCCAAATCCACCCATTCCACGTTGAGGGTGATTTCGAGTCGAAGGGCGGAGGGGAGTCCGGACTCCGTGGAGCGTCCCAGCAGGCGGCGGGACGCCGACCGAATCTCACCTCGAAGCAGGGTGTCGGCGGTGGGTCGGTTGGTCACCGTGTGGTTGGTCCGGCGAAGCAGTTCCGCCGCCACCGCTTCACGCAGTGGCAGGGCCAATCCTTCGATTTCGCCACCGCCCACAAAGGGTTCGATCGCGACCCGGCGCGCGGGACCATCATTCATGAAAGTCAGACCCGTTCGGGCATCATTGGCACAGCCAAGCAGCGCCAAACACAACATGAGCTTCACCCACCGGATCATGGCAATTCATCCACCAGCGAACGCAGAGGGATGGGAATCAGCGGCCGAATTTTTTCGTTGGCCCAGGCTTTGATTTTTGGCCACAGCGTGGTGTCCGCGTACCGGTCGGCTAGGCGACTGACTTCGTACGCCGCACTGACGGGATCTCCGGAGCGAAGGTACCACTGCGCGGTTGACCACTCGGACTGCACCAGATCCTCTTGGACCTCTTGCAACTGCTGTGCACTGTCGATGCGTTGGGCCGCGACAGGATCCTCGGCAATGAAATAACTCAAGATGGATGAGGCCTCTTCAAGGCCCGAGAGATCATTTTCTGGCCCGTTCCACAATCGTCGGTTGGCATCAACGATGCGTCGTCGGGCGAGATCGGCTTGTGGGGTGGTGGGATGGTTTTCCAGAACAATGGCCGCCATGTCGGCGGTGAGTCGGTAATTTTCCTCGCGGAAATAAAACTCCATCAAGGCAAAGCCCGCCCGTTCCGCCAAGATGCTCCCAGGAACCCGTTCTTGCACGCGGATCAGGAGTTCTTCCACCTCTTCGGTCCAGTCCGAGACGGGAAAAATACCCAGAAGAAATTCGGGTTCTTGTTTGGACCAAATGACTGCGATTTCGTAACACCGTTCGACGGCATCAAGCCAAGATGGAGAGTCTGGATAGGAGCGGGCCACTGTTTCGTATTCGACGGCGGCGGGGTACAACTCTCCTCGTGCTCGCAGGGCATCGCCGAGCAACAACCGGACCTCGCCGACCAGAGGAGATTGGGCTTGTTCCACCTCGACCACGGGCACGTCCTGATCTCCGAGAAGGGGTCGGATGCGGGCGGTGGAGGTGAATCGGGTCAGCCAATCGCGGCAAATGGTCTCCGCTTGATCCCAAGCTTCTCTTGCGATGGCCCGCCTCGCGTTCCGCAGTCCTTCTTCGGCCGATCCTGCGGCGGGTTCAGGCAACGGGGACCACCCGTCTTCATCGTTCAGGCGAAAGGCCTGTCCCGAAGCAATATTACTCGTACCTGCCAGAATCAACATGAACAACACGGTCCGCATTGCCGGTACTGTAATTAACCCAAGGAGTGAACAAATGATCTTCACGCACCGGTTCTCAATGTTCCTGGCCATCTTTTTACTTTCGGCCCCCAGCAGTGGCGAAACCGTACGAATTCGTATGGTTGAGAGCGTTCCCACCATGCAAGGGGCCGATGGGGCCTCGTTGAAGTGTCGCGAAGGCAGCCTTTTTCCTGTGGGGGGTGTCTTGAAGACCGAAGCCGAGGGGCGGGCCTGCTTGGAATGGCGTTGGGATGGTGTTCAATCTGGCCAGACCGATGTGATGTTGCTTGGGTTCAACACCACCATCAAGCGGCTGGAAGATCAAGAGGGCAAGTTTGTCTTCGAACTTCAGAAAGGATTGGTGCGGCTGACGCAACGGCACCCAGACCGAGAATCTGAAGATGTCTTGGTGTTCCAGGGGTCTCCTCTGACTTGTAAATCCGCGGACGTGATTGTTGAATCACGTCCGCGAACAGACGACGACTCCCCTTTGTCCGGCGGCACCATCATGAGCAATGGCAACCAGGGCAAAGTGGTTTGGTTGTACGGCAAGCGACGAGTGGGCTTCAGTGGCCCCGGGATGCGTGAAATTCGCCCGGAGGGGCGAGTGGGCGGGGTTGTTCCACTGACCAACATGGCTTGGACCGATGCCTTGGGCCGAACCAGCGTCATTGGCTTCAACATGTCTGAGGGCGACGAGACGGTGACTTTCCAAGGACAGGATGGCAAACCCATCACCCCGGCGACTCCGGAGGTCGATGAACAAGAAGAGGCAGCGATAAACCCTGTCTTGGTGCGATTTGAAACCAATCTTGGCCCGTTCGTCGTCAAGATCGATCCGGAGAATTACCCCATCACTTGCCGGAACTTTCTGGCCTATGTCGATGCTGGATTTTACGAAGACACCTTGTTCCACCGTGTGATCTCTAACTTCATGGTGCAAGGTGGCGGCTTCGATACAGAAATGCGACGCAAGAAAACCCGAAGCGCCATCAAAAATGAGGCGGCACTGGGTCCCATCCGCAACACCCGGGGCACCATTGCCATGGCAAGAACTTCTGCTGTGGATTCGGCCACCAGCCAGTTCTATATCAACCACAAAGACAACCCCTTTTTGGACGATGGCCCGTACTGTGCTTTTGGTCGGGTGGTTGAAGGCATGAGTACCATCGATGCCATTGCCAAGGAACGCACGACAGTTCGTCGCGGGATGCGTGACGTGCCCGAAGAGCAAGTCGTCATTCGTTCGGCCAAACGAGTCGAGGCTTCCCCCTGAATTCGCGTCGCATTGGCATCCTGTTGAACCCCCGAGCGGGACGCGGCTTGGCCCCGGCGTACGCCGAGGCGATCGGGAGCGCTCTTCGAGACCGAGGCTTCGAACCTTCGTTCCGAGAGACGGAAAAAGACGCGATCCGGCTGCCCGACGAGATCGAACGGGCCATTGTGGTTGGCGGTGACGGCACCCTTCGTCGTGCGGCGGCCTCACTCGGGGAAGTGGGTATTCCCTTTCTGCAGGCTCCATTGGGTACAGAGAATCTGTTTGCCCGCATGTTGAGTTTGCCCCGAGAACCCGAGGACATCGCTGAATTGGCCGTCCGAGGTGAGACGCAAAAAATTGATGCTGGGCGAACGCCGTACGGCCCATTCACCCTCATGGTCTCGGTTGGATTTGATGCCGAAGTGATTCATGATCTGCACGCGCGGCGCCGTGGGCCCATCCGACATGCTTCGTACATCGGCCCCATTTTTCGAACCGCTCTGAAGCGTAAGTGGCCGAAGGTCAGTGTCGAGGTGGACGGACAACAGGTGGTTGAGCAACGCCGCGGCTTGGCCATCGTGGCCAATTTTTCTGGATACGCGTTCGGCATGGATCCCGCCCGTGATGCAAAGCCAGACGACGGACTGTTGGATGTTGTCTTTTTGCCCACCTCATCCATCACCCGGACGTTGTTGTGGGCGTGGCGTTCTCGCAAGGGGGTTGCGGTGGATCACTCGGCCGCGGTGGTGGCCCGTGGTGCTCAGGTCACGCTCTCGGGACCCGAAAAAATGGCCCTCCAGCTGGACGGCGACGATGCAGGATTGCAGGACAGGGTGGACATCACGCTTCTTCCTCAGGGGTACGACGTGATCGTGCCCTCGTCCGCCATGTCGGCCAGCTCCGCGTAACCCGCACCAGCCGCACAACCCTCACAGACCGAACCTCTCGGGTCCACGAACCCCTCCGAAATCTTTCAACCGGGTTGAAGTTGGGTGGTTTACTTCCCGATGGCCAGGCAAGAGTCTTTCTTTTGTAGCCCTCGTGGAGTGTCCCATGGATCTTTCAACTGTTCTTGGTGTTGCCCTGGCTTGGCTGTTTGTCGGAACCGCGATTTATCTGGGTGCCGACGGCAAAGCGGCCGCGTTGATCGATCCGACCTCCTTTCTGGTTGTGATGGGGGGATGTATTGCAGCCACGATGGCGGCATTTCCATTCTCCGATCTGAAACGGCTGCCCAAGGTTCTGATGAAGACCGTCTTCTGGAAGTCGGTTGATATGCAAGAAGTCATTGATCAAGCCATTGAGCTCAACACCATCTCTCGTAAGGGTGGTGTGAAGGATTTGGAAGACGCGTGCAAGCGACCCGAGATGTACCCCTTTCTCTCGGAGTGCGTCGTGTTCGCCGCGAACGAAACCGAATCCTCGACCGTTGAAGCTCAACTGAATCGTCGACTGGATGCCATCACCATCCGGCATGAAACAGGAAAATCGATGGTGGAATCGATGGCCAAAAGTGCTCCAGCCTTTGGCATGATCGGGACCTTGATTGGTTTGGTGTTCATGATGATCTCCATGAATCCCCAGGACCCCAACTCCTTCTCGAGTGTGGGTTCGGGTATGGCCGTCGCCCTGTTGACGACGTTGTATGGCGCGATGTTTGCCAACATGATCTGTAATCCACTGGCCGACAAACTGGGGCGCCGCAGTGCGGAAGAACAGTTTTGCAACGCGATTGCCATGCAAGCAGCTTTGATGATCTTGGAAGGCGTCCGTCCTTCGGAATTTTCCGATCGTCTTTTGGCTTGGACGCCAAATCAAGATCAAGAAAAGAAGGCGGCGTGAACCATGCGTGTCCGCAAGGCCCGTTCCGCCCCTGAAGGCGCTCCAGACTGGGTGGTCACCTTTGGTGACATGATGAGTTTGTTGTTGTGCTTTTTCGTCCTGCTTTGGATGATCAGCGCTGCCACCACTGAAGAAGAAAAAGCCCGCATGATTGAAGGCTTCCAGCAGGGTCTGTTGCCGTCTTCAAGCCAGGCAACCAACTTTGACCCCGACCGAACCGGTGGAGAAGCACGTTTTCTGCCGGGCCGAGAGAACATTCCCGGCAGCGGGGCGGTGTTGATCGATGGCAATTCCGTTCAGCGGGTCCAAGAACAAGGCGTCCAGATCGCATTGGCCGGTCCGGAAGCGTTTGATGTGGGCTCATGGACATTGTTGCCCGCCGCGGAGGTTTCGCTTCGGGTCTTTGCCGACCAGTACTTGCACAACCGTCTGGGCGTGCGTTTGACCGGATTTGCCGAACCCGGCGAAGCTGAAGTGACCCAATTGTCTGATGACGATGAACTGGGATATCGTCGGGCAAAATCAGTGGAAGCCTTTTTGCGGGCATACACCGGAAGCGACGGCCGGTGGGCTCTTGAAGCGGAACGGATCCACATCGCCACTCGAGGGTCTCGCCTGGTCCAAGGGGCCATCGGCCCCGAAATGCGTCGCGTCGAACTTCGGTTGATTGAAACCACATCCAACTTGCCTTGAGGTATCTGTAATGTCGAATCATGAACATAAAACCGCTGTCCCTCAAAAATCATCACGAAGCAGCCGCACTCTGTTGCTGATCTTGGGACTCATGGTCTTTGAAGCGGCGGGGATTTTTGGCGTGATCGAATGGATGCGTCCTGGCGATGTTCAGGCCGATGGAATCGCCCAAGACGTCACCTTTGCTCCCGATGAACTGGTCGAGGTCGTGGTGTACGAGGAAGCCAATCAGCGCAAGGGGGACACGACTTGGTCGGTCAAAGTGGTGGCCTTGGTACCCGCACCCTTCGTTGCGGAGTTCACCGCTGTGGTTGAGCCATTTCAACACCGGATCGAGAGCAATTTTGTGCGGTGTTGGAGATCCGCCTCCAGGGAGGAAGTCCAAGCTCTAGAGCCGGTGGTCTTCACAGAAGCCGTCGGATCATCATTTGAGAAGCTGTTCAGCTTTATTCACGGTCCTGAGCAGCCTCAAGTGGTGTACGCCTGGCAAGTGATCATTGATCAGAGCAACCGCTGAGAAATTCAAGTCCGCAGCGGAAGACTGTCGATAGATGATGATGCGCACGTGTGTGCCCACTGGAGGATCCAGTGTTTGCCCAGTCGGAGAACCAAGGGAGCCAGGAAGGCGTGACCGACCCACAAGAACAATCAAACCTCCCCAGCGACCCGACTGCATCAGAAGTTCCTGAAGCACATGGGTTTACGGAGGAGTCGCCCTCATCCTCGGCTTCGGCGGCGGAGTCGGCCCCGGCTGGGGCCGTCGATCCAGTTGCGGCTATGGATGGTGTGGCAGAAGCTGCGGAAGCGCTGAAGTCAGAATTTTTTGGGGGTGATTCCGCTCTGGATCGCCTGAATGATGTCCAGCTTGACGTGAGAGTCGAGCTTGGTCGCAGTCGAATGTTGGTGGATGACGTCCTGCGTCTGGGTTCTGGGTCGGTGGTTGAATTGGACCGGCCTTCAGGCGATCCCGTCGACATTTTCGTCAACAACGGCTTGGTGGCTCGAGGCGAAGTGGTGGTGTTGGACGAGAGATTTTGTGTTCGGATCACGGAAATTTTGGGTCGGGCCGCGGAGGGAATCTGAGAGAACTTTGGGCAGCGTGGAGGGAATGGAGAGCAGGTTGAGTGACGCGGAGGCGTCATTTTGAGATTGAAGGATGGCCAGGATGGCATGGATCAAACAAGCAAGTGTTCTCGTGGGCTCTGTCCTGATGGTGAATGCCGCCTGGGCTGAAGAAGCAAGGGCCAATCGTCCCATCACCTTTGTTCTGCCTGAGCCTGTGGTGTCGGTGGAGCCGCTGATTTCGAAATCAATCGCGCCAACCATCGAGGACACCGTTCCGCTGGAGTCTGGAGCGATTTCAGAGGGGGCCGTGGCTGCAGATGGGTCCCAAGCCATCAATCTTCCCGAAGTCCCGGATGTGCCGCCAGCGTTCAATGTTGCGACGTTGCCAGCCCGTACCGGTCCGGCATTGGAGAGCGAGACGATGTCCTTGGCCAATTCCGCCTTGGTACGACTTGCAGCCGCAACCGCAGGGGTGCTTCTTTTGGCGGTCTTGGTGCTATCGAGGTTGCCGAAGAAAGTTCGGCAGCGTGCTTCTGCAGGTCCGTCAGGTGTGGTGGAAATTGTGGCCCGCTGGCCCGTTGCCAAGGGTGAACGGTTGATATTGGTGAAATTTGACCGTCGCATGCTGTTGTGCCATGACGCTGGACAGGGATGGAACCGGCTGTGTGAAGTCGAAGATTTGACCGCACTGGCCCGAATTACCGAGGCCATTGAAGGCAAGCCAGACCGTGATGCCTTCCGTCAAACCCTCGAAGCCGTGGCCACCCAAGGAGATTCTGCGCGAGCCCGTCGCCCTCGTCCGGCCGCACTGGTGGAGACCATGTCTTCGCCGGCTGAACGATCGGCCCGCCCCAAGCGTGGTGTGGTGGTTGATCTGACCAAGGGGCGAAGGGTACGGATTACCGCGTGAAACTCGGTCTGTTCATCCTGTGTTGCTTGATCCCAGCGACCGGGGCGTTTGGTCAGTCGGTCGTCGACAATCCTTTGGGTGATCCAAGCAATCCTTTGGTGGCTTTGGAGGAGGCTTCGGCGGCTTTGATGGGTGAGGGGGCTGAAGGCCGAAGCCGACTGCTGAATATCTTGCTGATGCTCACCGTCCTCACGCTCGTTCCGAGCGTGCTGCTGATGTGCACCTGCTTCACTCGGGTGGTGATCATCCTGGGTTTATTGCGGCAAGCTATTGGTACCCAAGGTTTGCCTCCAGGTCAGGTACTCACGGGGCTCGCGTTGTTCTTGTCGATGTATGCGATGGCGCCGACGTTGGAACGGGTCTGGTCCGATGGAGTTCAGCCGTTTGTGAGCGATGAACAGCCGGACTATCGCGCCGCATGGGCCAATTGTGAACGCCCGATGCGCGACTTCATGTTTGCCCAGATCGATGCCACGGGTGGCTGGAGTGCGCTCTACGCGTTGCTGGAGCACCGTGGCATGGATCTCACCGATCCGACCATCATCGCCTACGACGATGTCCCCACTTTGACGTTGGTGCCGGCCTTCATGTTGAGTGAATTGCGAGCGGCCTTCATTGTGGGATTCAAAATTGCACTGCCCTTCTTGGTGATTGATCTCGTGGTGTCCAGCATTCTGATCTCGATGGGCATGATGATGCTGCCGCCCGTCTTGGTGTCGCTGCCGTTCAAACTCTTGCTGTTTGTGTTGGTAGACGGCTGGACGTTGCTTTCGGTGGGCATTCTTGGGCAGGTGGCGGATCCTCTGACGTCGATGGCGGGTGGCTTTGGATGACCGGTGTGCTTTTGGATCCGGCTC
>CALDQF010000334.1 GCA_937911845.1 uncultured Phycisphaera sp.
CTTGAAATAGCTATTTCAAGGTTTTTCCAAAACCTTTGGCCAGTGTCCTCTCTTCAAGGTCGTCAACGTCTTGCACAGTGATGACTACGCGGACCAACCCTCGAACAGCGCGTTCTCGTTCTGCCAACACCAAAAATCCATCCGGACGAAATGGACCATTGAATGCGCCTGCGGTTCCCAACGGCTGGTCGGGATCGTCTCGCAGTTCCGGCCAAGCCAAGATTCCCGCTTCCAATTCAGCGAGCCGGGACAGGGCCAAATCAACGGCTTGGGCTTCCTGACGTCCCTGTCCCACGGCACGTTGTCCGGTCTCAATGGCAGAAAATCCGAGCGAAATGACGGCCAAGAACAAAGCCAAAGCCAGAAGCACTTCCAACAGCAACGCTCCACGCCTCACGGGAGTATCTCCGGAGCCACCACCGTGACCTCTCCAGTGATCACGCCAAGTTCGACCACGTGGCCGTCTTCCAAGCGCCCTGAAGCACGAGGCAAAACCGTGCCATCGGGGGCAATGAGTGCCAAGGCCGCTGGCTCTACCCAAGACAATTGACCGGGCAGCGTGCGAAAGTACACGGGCAAAGTTTGCTCGTCGGCAGCACCCACCGTCTGAGTGAAGACCACATCGGATTGACCCCACACCATCAATGCTGTTCGCTCTCGCTGAGCATGCATGCAAGAAATGTCGAGCAAGGCCTCAAGCTGAACTTGTAGCAAATCGTGGTCACGATCGGTGCGAAGGAGGACCCCAACCACCAACGAGGACAGCGCGGCCAACAGAGCCAAAGCCAACAACAACTCGAACAGGGTGAACGCGTGGCGGACGCCGCGGGGCATCATTCGGCTTCGCCGGCTCCGAAATCACCACCCAAGCCGAAATCATCACTTCCCCCGAAGTCCTCCATGCCTTCACGAAGTTCGCCATCGCCGTTCACCAAGGCCATGTGGTTGTGGAGGTCATCTTCGGTGTCGAATTCGCGGTCGGGTCCAGCGGAAACAATGTCATACGGCATGCCTTCGACCAACTCGCTGGGGGCGACGTACCTCCAAGCGGTCCCCCATCGGTCTTCCGGAATGGGCTTGGTGACATAAGGGCCTCGCCATTTTGAAGCTTCGTCTTCATCTTCGAGAGCCACGGACGACCAAAGAGCCGCAATGCCTTCTTCTTCGCTGGGCACTCGGTTCATGTTGATTTCAAATCGCTCAAGAGACCGCCCAAAAGTGTTCAGGTCGGCTTTGGTCAGATCCAGGTCAGCCTCGGCCTTGGTGCCGGAAAGACTCTGAGCCACCAACGCACCGATGGCAACGAGGATGGCAATGGCAATGAGCAATTCGATCAAACTGAAGGCGCGTCGCATGGCTTTCTCCTGAATTGAAAAGCATACCCCTCAAGAGACGGTCGAGTTCATTTTGAGCATCGGAAGAACCAACGAAAGAAAGATAAAGAACACCACGCCGCCCATGGCCAGCAACAAAATCGGCTCCACCAGCCGCATCAGCAAGGCCAAGCGGTCCTCAACCCGCCGCTCAAGCCCTCCCGCCAGACGGCCCAAAGCCGGCGCCAATGCGTTGGACTCTTCGGCCACCGTCAAGATCTCAAGGGTATCTGGATCCAAGAATCCTGAATTGGCCAAAGGCGGCACCAGCGATCCACCTTCTTTGACCCGTTCCAACGCGTCCCCCACCGCTGCACCCAAGCGCGGATGACCGGCCGCATCCCGACTGATGGCCAGGGCTTGGGGAAGCCCAATCCCATTGTCGAGCAAAGTGCCAAAGGCACGAGCAAATCGGGCGGTAACCGCCGCTCGGACCACTCCAGATGCCACCGGGATGCGCAAGGGGCCCTCGGCCCGCAAACGGAGGAGAAGCGCATGGCGCCTGAAGATAAAAAATCCCACGCCCGCGCCGACGAGAGCCGCCAACAACCAAGGCCAATCGGCACGGATGGTCGCGCTGGCGGACAACAAAAATCGCGTCGATGGGGGCAGGGCGTTCCCGTTGGCCAAAAACCCTTCAAATTTCGGGACCAACACCGTCAATGCAACCACGACCACACCCAACCCCACCACCAGAAGAATCATGGGGTAGACCAAAGCGCCGATCACCTGGGAGCGCATGCGCGCGGCATGCTCTTGGTTGTCCGCAATGCGCTCAAGAACATCTTCCAAAAAGTTACCTTGCTCCCCAGCCCGGACCATCGCGCATTGCACATCAGAAAAGATCTGATCATGCCGGGCCAAAGACTCGGCCAACGTCGCGCCTTCGGTCACTCTCTGGGTGATGTCTTCGGCCGCGGCCGCCAACTTGGCGTTGGAAGATTGATTGGCCAAAAGGCGGAGCGCCCGCAGGAGAGGGACGCCGCTGCGAAGCAAATCCGCCAACTGACGGTAGAACCGCGCCAAAGCTGATGTGCCAACTCTCCCGCGACCTCGCCGACGCGTCCGCTCTTGAACTTGCAGTGGCACCAACCCACGATCACCGAGTTCACTCACCGCGGCCGCATGATCTTGGGCCGAAACCACACCCTCATGCTTTTGACCCGAAGGGCCACGAGCGGTGTAGGAAAAATCAGGCACTTTTAAGCCTCACCACGCAGCTGAGAGAGGACCTTGGGATCTTCGAGGGTGGTCATGTCCTGAGTCGATTCAACGCCAGCCGCTACATCTCGCAACAACCGCCGCATGATTTTGCCACTTCTTGTTTTCGGCAAAGCATCTGTGAAACGCAACAAGTCTGGTTTCGCAATAGCACCAATCTCACCACCAACGTGCTTGCGGAGGTCAGCTGTCAGTGTCTCCCGGTCCTGTTCATTCACAGGGTGGTGGGTTGGACTCAGAGTGCAAAACGCGGCGATCCCCGTACCCTTGATTTCGTGGGGCATGCCCACCACTGCCGCTTCCACTACGGCCGGATGTGAAACCAAAGCGCTTTCAACTTCCATGGTGCCCATGCGGTGGCCCGAGACGTTGATAACGTCATCAACACGGCCCATGATCCAGAAGTAACCACGCTCATCACGCCGGGCCCCGTCCCCGGCGAAATACAAGCCTGGCAGGCGGGACCAGTAGGTGTCAATGAATCGTTCGCGATCCCCGTAGATACCACGCAGCATGCCCGGCCACGGTTTTCGGATGGCCAACAGCCCACCGGTTCCATGGGGAACCTCTTGACCGTCTTGATCCACGATGGCCGCATCAACTCCAATCGCCGGGTGCGTGCACGAACCAGGAACCGTCGGCGTGGCACAGGGCAGCGGGGTGATCATGTGACCACCGGTCTCGGTCTGCCACCACGTATCGACTATCGGACAACGCTCGTGTCCAATCACACGGTGGTACCACATCCACGCTTCTGGGTTGATGGGCTCGCCTACCGTGCCCAGAACTTGCAGCGATGACAAGTCGTGTCGATTGGGGTGCTCTTCGCCCCACTTCATGAACGCTCGAATCGCGGTGGGGGCGGTGTAAAAGTGGGTGACCGAATGGCGATCGCAAATGTCCCAGAATCGATCTTCCGCGGGAGCGTTTGGCGCGCCTTCGTACATCAGGGTCGGGACTCGGTTCGGCATGATGCCGTAGACGATGTACGAATGCCCAGTGATCCAACCACAATCGGCGGTGCACCAGTACATCTGCTTGGCGTCGGCACGGAGGTTGAATGTGTTCTTCGCGGTGTGGGCGGTCCAGACCATGTACCCCGCGGTGGTGTGCAAGATCCCCTTGGGCTTTCCCGTTGAGCCTGAGGTGTACAGCAAAAAGAGCGGCGCTTCTGCCTCCATAGCAACACATGCACACTCCGCAGAGGCCTTGGGCACCACATCGTGCCACCACACATCGCGATCTCCCTTCCACCCAATGTCGTTGTGACAACGCCGAAGCACCAAAACATGATCAACAAGATCAATGTCCGCCAGCGCTTCATCCACATTGGCCTTCAATGGGACCACCGACCCACGGCGCCATGAACCATCGCACGTCACCACGATGCGACTCTGGGCATCCTGCACACGATCCGCAATCGCGGATGCACTGAAGCCACCAAACATGACGGAATGCACAGCGCCAATTCGAGCGCAGGCCAACATGGTGATCGCGAGCTCCGGCACCATCCCCATGTAGATGGTGACGACATCTCCAGCTTCAACACCAAGTTCTCGCAGGACGTTTGCGGTCCGGGAGACCTCTTCCTGCAACATGGACCACGTCAACCGTCGAATTTCTGGACCTTGGTCACCAATGGGTTCCCCTTCCCACACCAAACCCACCTCCGCTCCGTGCCCATCGGCAACGTGACGGTCAACGGAATTGAAGCAAACATTTGTTTTCCCACCGTCAAACCATCTGGTATCGGGCATGTCCCCTTGGAGGACGGCGTCCCAGGGTTGCGCCCACCAGAATGTGGAAGCCACTTCGCCCCAGTAAGACGACGGGTCCGACAGTGCGTATTCATGCTGTTCTTGCCACTGTTCCAGATTGGAAACCAAAGCCCCACCCAAACGCTCGCCGATGCCCTCTGGTGGAGGGAACAGCCGATTTTCATGCAAGACCGATTCAATCCGGGCGTCGTCGCTCATGACGCTGAGTGTACGCCTCAACGAGGACGACGCGACTGTCGGCGACGTTCGCCCCGATTGGTCGATTTGCCGTACTGCTTGCCGCCCGAGGATCGATGGGATCCAAAACCAGATTGAGGTTTGGGGGGAGCCCCAGTGCGTGGAGTCGAAACAATGGAAACCGTCAGAGTGCGAGACGACAAATCAACCGCTTCCACGCGAACTCGGACCGGGTCGCCAACCGCCAACATCCAGCCCGAGCGGGGCGCCCAGGCTCGTCCTAATGCAGGATCCGACGACCATCGATCGGGTCGGCCCTCCGGCTCGGGCAAATTGTCCAGGCCAATCCAACCTTCGACCAAAAACGGTTGCACCGAAACCGCAACCGCGGTCGTGGACACACCGGCGACCGAGGCGTCAAGTTCAGCGCCCATGAACTTCTCCGAGAGGAGTTGCAGAATCAGAAATTCTCGCAGGGAGCGTTCTGCAGCCTCGGCGTTGTCTTCGGTTTCAGAGCAGTGGTCGCCCAGATCCTCAAGCGCATCAATCTTGGGGCAGCGTTCGTCGGTCCTGACCTTCCGACCCAGTCCACCAAACTTTTTGGGGACATCTTGGCCGTTGTCGGTTCGATCAAGAAAAGCATCCAACGCCCGGTGTGCCGTGAGATCGGGGTACCGGCGGATCGGGCTCGTGAAATGCACGTAATGGCGACTGGCCAAGGCGTAGTGGCCCACCATCGCTGGGGCATACGTGGCCTTGGTCAAAGTGCGCAGAACGGCATAAGAAACCGCACGCGACTGTGGCTTGTCTTTTACGGCGTCAAGAAGACGCTGCAAATCATGGCGAGTTGGTTCTTCTGGAATATCCATCCCCGCATTTCGGGCCGCAATGCGCAACTGCTGCATGTCCCCCCAACGCGGATCAGGGTGGGTCCGGCGCAAGACAGGGACTTCAAGCTTGGCGAAAAGTCGACCGACGGCTTCGTTGGCCTCCACCATGAACATCTCAATCAGCGTATGGGTGAAGGCGTCATCCTCCGGCACTGCATCGACGACACGACCGTCTTCGGCAAAAACCAAATCAACATCAGGGAGATCAAGGTGAATCATGCCGTCACTGCGACGTCGGGTTTGGATGGTTTTGGCCAGGCGATCTGACATGCGAAGGGCTTCAATCAGTTCGTTGGGATACTCCGCGGCAGTGCGAGCGAATCCCTCGGCCGCCTTCAAGTCTCCGTCAATGACCGCTTGAGCCTCGCGGTACGTAAACCGTTTGGTCGATCGGATCACGGTGGCAGCAAACCGCTCCCGCAGAACTTTGCCTTTGTTGTCGATGGTGACGAACACACTCTTGGCCATGCGCTCAACGCCCGGCTGGAGTGAACAGACCCCGTTGCTGAGCACTTCGGGCAACATGGGTAAGACCAATCGGGGCAGGTAGGCACTGTTGCCTCGAGCTCGGGCTTCCTGATCCAACGGGGAATTCTGGGGGACAAAAAAAGCGACGTCCGCAATGTGGATGCCAAGTTCCCATTCTTTGGCCCGCGAGTCCCAACGAATGGAGATTGCGTCATCAAAGTCTTTGGAGTCGTCGGGATCGATCGTAAAGATCAATCGATCCGTGAGGTCTTCTCTTGCCGCACGCTCCTCGGGCAAGTTCGCTTCAAAATCACGAGCCGCGTTGCCAGCCGCATCGAGTGCCGCATCATCAAAAGAGGTGTGCAATCCGTGGGCCGCAATCACGGCCGCCGTTTCAACATCAGGCTCGCCGGCGGCGCCAAGGACTTCGACCACAACCCCCTCGGCTTGATAGGGCCCCTCCGGGAAGTGCACGATCTCCAAGACCACCTTGTCACCCACACTGACATGCTTGGCGTCCGCATCCCGAACGACGACCAATTCACCAAGATCTCGGCCATCCGGTTCGGCGATCCAACCCGAGCCGTGTTTGATCATGGTTCCCGTAAAGCGGGTGCGCCGCCGCTGCACCACTTCGATCACACGCCCCGAGCTTCGGTCGCCTCGTCGACCATGCCTCACTTCGGCTTGCACCACGTCACCCGTCATCGCGCCACCGGTATTTTCAGCGGCGATGTACAAGTCCCCTCCAGCAAATGGAGTGGCCGTGCGAATAAAACCGAAGCCACGAGGATGTCGCTTGAACCGACCTGAAATCTGGTCTGGCATCGACGGCAACGCCAAACAGCCTCGGAGGACCACCAACGTTTCCTCTTCAATCATCAGATCGAGGCATTGCTCGAACAAGTGAAGTTCTTCATCTGGCACCGAAAGCTGATCCGCCAGGACCTCAAATGGCTCTGGTCGGGCTTTCGGGTGGGCCAAGTGGTCCAGGATTCGTTGACGAAATCGGCGAGGCACGGGAGTGGAGCCTAGTCCGACTTCGACGATTTGGAACTTCCGGAGGAATTTTTGGATTTTGAATCACCAGAACTTTTGGCCTCAGTGCTCTTCTTTGGCTTTAACTCTGCTGCTTTGGCGTCTTTCTTGTAGCCCGCGCTGCGGTAATCGGTCTCGTAAAAACCCCCGCCTTTGAAGAGGACCGCCCCCCCGGTCCCAATCAAGCGCTTCAGCTTGCGCGAACCGCATTCCGGACAAGTCCGCTTCACCTTGGCGGTCATGGACTGAAAGAGTTCAAAGGCGTGAGCACAATCCGGACACTCGTACTCATACGTCGGCATCAGTCGGACTCCGAAGAGACCCCGGAGGAAACCGCCACCACCGCAGGTCGAAGCACGATGTCGCCATGCACCCAGCCGATTTGTAGACGCCTGATGACGCAACCTTCGGCCACGTCCTCACTCGGTTCATGAACCACGGCTTGGTGATGGTGGGCGTCGAAATCCGCTCCGGCTTCGGGATCGATGGCCACCACGCCGTGTCCGTCCAGAACCCGGCACATCTCATCACGGACCAACTGCACCCCCGAGAAGATGGCTTCCACCGAAACCGCTTTCGGATCTTGGGAAAGCGCAAGATCAACTTGGTCAAGCACGCCAAGTAAAGGTCGAATGACATCCATGCGCCCGGACGCAGTAGCCCTTTTTTCATTTTCCAAACTGCGCCGTTGGAAGTTCTGAAAATCAGCCAAGGCCCGTTGACGAGCTTCGACGGCTTCGGCCAGCTCGGCCCGCAACGACTCCTCCGGAGACAACTCCGATGCCTTTTCGGATTCAGACGGAGCACCCGGCTGGTCCGTTGACCCAATGGGTGCTTCGACTTCAGATTCGGGTGTGGATTCTTCTTCGTTCATGATCAACGCCTCAATCTTTGACGCAGGCGGTCCCACCAAGAACCACCACCAGTGATATCCAAAGGATCTGGTTCAACCCGGATCCACTGCTCGAGTATTGCTCGTTGGTCCTGATCAAGACGCTCTGGAACGACCAGTTGCAAAATCAAGACCAAATCGCCGCGCCGTCCAGGCTTGCCCAACGGCACCAAGCCCCGGCCGGGCATACGAAGCACGTCTCCGTGCTGGCTTCCGGCTGGAACTTCAACATCAACATCCCCATCAACCCCCTCGACGGAGATTGACCCTCCCAACGCGGCCAGACCGAACCCCATAGGGTGGGCCAACAGCAAATCGTCGCCGTCACGCTCGAGTCGCTCATGTTCGGCTTCACGAATGACCACATGCAAGTCACCACGAGGCCCACTTCCGTTGGGCGAAACCTCCGGTGCTGGTGGCTCACCCTCACCGGCGATCCGGACCACTTGCCCTTCACGAACCCCGGCCGGAATTTTGACTTCCACCTGCTTCGCCACAGGCTTTCTGCCACTGCCCCGGCAATCAGTGCACTTCTTGGTGATCAACTTGCCCCGGCCCCGGCACTGTGGGCAAGCGGCCACCATGCGGAACATGCCCCCAAGCCCCTGCTGCATCACTTGACCCTGACCCCCACAGGCAGCACAGGTTTCCGGGGAGGTTCCAGGAGCCGCCCCGGAACCCTCACAAGTATCACACACCTCAAGACGCTGGTACTCAACCGTACGTTCCGCGCCCTCGAGGATCTCGGACAATGTCAATTCAATCTCAGTCTCAAGATCAAAGCCACGTTTGACTCCGCGCTCACGGCGTCCTCCACCAAAGCCGCCGCCACCACCGCCAAAAATATCTTGAAACATGGAGAAGATGTCTTCGGCATTCATCGATCCGAAATCATGCCCGGGGGTGCCACGGAGACCTTCATGACCAAACTGGTCATAGCGCTGCCTGCGGTCGCCATCCGACAAGACCTCATAGGCCTCTGAAGCCTCCTTAAAAGAAGCTTCAGCGTCTGCATCACCAGGGTTGCGGTCAGGGTGGTACTTCATGGCCAAGCGTCGATACGAGCGCTTGATGTCATCGGCAGACGCCGATCGATCAACCCCAAGCACTTCGTAATAGTCACGCTTTGCAGCCACGAAGGATTCCTGTACAAGGAAGAAAAGGTCAAGCAAGCCTCAAGCCTGCTTGACCTTTGATTCTTCAGAACAAATCAGGCGGTCGCGCCAGTAACGGGCTCAGCCTTGTCCTCAAGATCGGTCAAAACCACGTCCGTAGTCAACATCAATCCGGCAACGGATGCGGCATGACGGATACAGGTTTTCACGACCAAAGCGGGGTCAAGAATACCTGCCTTCACGAGGTCTTCGTAGATCCCAGAGCCCGCATTGAAGCCTTTGGCCCCCTTGCTCTCCAGCACCTTCTCGACCACGACGTCTCCATCGTGCCCAGCGTTTTCAGAAATCTGACGAGCGGGAGCGCGGAGGGCTTCGGCGAGGATGTCGAACCCAAGCTTCTCGTCGCCTTTGCCTTTGCGGCGTCCATCGCTTACCGCGGCAATGGCTCGAAGGGCGGCGACACCACCACCTGGAACAAATCCTTCTTTGGCCGCAGCGCGGGTGGCGTGGATGGCATCATCGACGCGATCCTTTCGCTCCTTCATCTCGACCTCGGTGTGACCACCGACCCGAAGGACGGCAACGCCGCCGGTCAACTTCGCCAGACGCTCTTGCAATTTTTCACGGTCGTAATCGCTGGTGGACTGTTCGATCTGAGCCTCGATTTGACCCACGCGAGCTTTGACATCGGCCTTTTTGCCTGCACCTTCAACAACTACTGTGCTGTCCTTGTTCACAACAATCTTCTTGGCCATGCCAAGTTCTTTGAGCTCGACCTCTTCCAGATTGCGGCCTAGGTCTTCAGAGAAGAAGGTGGCACCGGTCATCTCCGCGATGTCACCAAGCATGGCCTTGCGTCGATCACCGAAGCCCGGGGCTTTGACCGCCGCCACTTTAAGCACACCACGCAACTGGTTGACCACCAAAGCCGCCAAGGCTTCGTTCTCAACTTCTTCGGCAATGATCAGCAACGGCTTGCCGTCGGTGGCCACCTTGTTGAGAAGGGGCAGCAGGTCGGCAAGATTCGAAATCTTTTTCTCGTGAATCAGCACTCGGGCGTCTTCGAGGACACACTCTGCCGCCTTGGGGTCGGTCATGAAGTATGGGGAAAGCCAGCCTTTATCGAAACTCATGCCTTCCACAAATTCCAAGGTGGTCTCGAGGCTTTTTCCTTCTTCGACTTCAACCACTCCATCTGCACCAACGGTGTCGATGGCTTGGGCAATCATGCCACCCAATTCTCGATCATGGTTGGCAGAGACCGTGGCGACTTTCTGAAGATCATCCATCTTCTTGCATGGCTTGGACAGTTCGTCCACAGCAGCGCAGGCCACTTCAGCGGCGGCAACGACACCTCGCTGGATGGCGACGGCGTTTGCACCGGTTGCGACCTGCTTAAGCCCCTGCTCCAAAATGGCGTATGCCAGCACAGTGGCGGCC
>CALDQF010000335.1 GCA_937911845.1 uncultured Phycisphaera sp.
GTAGTAGACAGGTGTAAGAAGAACTGGGAGATCACCCGCAAAAAAATCGCCAAGCTTGACTTTGGTCCCGGTGTGGTCCACGAACTCCAGATCCAACGGGAGTACGTCTCCGAGCTGCTCGGTGATTTTGGATTGATCCATTTCCTCTGAATAGGGAGGGCGTATCGCACCAGTATCGTCGCCGGGGCGCAACACTTGTCCGCAGACGCGTGCAGAAACCGTCACTTGCAGAATCATAAACGTCACAAAGAGGAAGAATGACTTCGTATTTTTATTCGTCATCTTCATTCTGTCTCGATTCGTTTTCGGTCTCGATCCACTGCTTCATGGCATCTTGAATGGGAAGCGGGCCTTGGTTCAGACTTTGCTCCTGACCTTCTTTCAATACACGAGCTGGTGAAACGTACTCATCAAAGTTTTGATCTCGTTTTTGGCTGAACTGAGCCGAAGCAACCCAAATCACACCGAGCGCAAAGGCAAGGGTGATCACCGCACCGGAAATACCCCACATCCAGGCGCTGGCGGCATCTGGGTCTTCTCTATCGTTTTGCTGATCAACTTGTTGTGACATGATGAAGTATGAAAAAAGGTCTACATATTTTCGAAGACAAGAGCTTCACTGATTCTTGGATCTCGATGCGCTACCAAAGGAGCACGAGACATGGAGTGACAAATCCCCGAAACCAAGAATCCGATAAAGCCAATTAGAAGAAGAACGTCAGCAATTTGGGGGTGGTAACCGAGCTTGTCGTTCAACGATCCCGAACGAGCCAACGCGGCGAAATCTTTCCAATCATCTGCCTGGGCCAAAGCTTCGGCTGGGACCATCGGCATGACCAGCACATAAGCGTCAATCGCGTGGGCAAAGAGCATCCAGAGTGCGATCCCAGTCATTACTGGCACACAACGCTTGGTGTGTTTGGTCAACAACAAGAGAAAGGGGATGAAGAAATGACCAAAGACCAAGAACCACATCCAAGGTGCCCATGGTCCGGCCACTCGAGCCAAGTAGTAGGTGGTTTCTTCCGGGATGTTCGCGTACCAAATCAACATGTACTGGCTAAAGCCGATGTACGCGTGAAAAACAATGCCCAAGCCAAAGAGCAACTTGCCCATGTCTTGCCAATGCTCAACCGTGACCTCATTCAAGAGTTTGTTTTGCCTGCGAAGAAGAAAAAAGATGACGCAGAATGTGCTGAAGAACCCACAAAAGGACATGGCCAGCATGTACACACCGAACATGGTGCTGAACCAGTGCGCCTCGATGCTCATCACCCAGTCAAAAGCCGCGAAGGTGAGACTAAGACCGAAGACGGCGATAAATGCTGGTACCCACTTCTGCATTTTCATGGTCAGGGAAGGGTCACCGGAAGCGTCTTGGGCAATGGATGTTCCAACAAAGAATCGTGATGCGACATAGAAGGCGGTCAAGAACACAACCGCTCGGAAAATCCAAAACGGAATGTTCAAATAACCAGACTTGCCCTCAATGATGGGGTCCACATGAGCAGGATCCATCCAATGCCAGACCAGACCCCCATAACCGGACAAAACCAAAGCGAGAAGAGGAAGGAATAAAATCCAAAGCCATTGCAAATTAAACGCCACATGCTCAGCCACACGCCGGATAGAGGTGGACCACCCAGCTTTGGTCGCGTGCTGGATCATGATGAAGAACAAGCTGCCCATGCAGATTGTCATGATGTAGACAAAGGCAAACAGCCACGATCTGAAGAAATGATGAGCAGAACCACCAAGGAATCCCCCAAAGGAAAATACCGCTGCCAAAAGTACACAGGCAATTCCGATCCAGCGTGCGAGAGTCCCAAAGCGACGAACTTCATACCCTGCCTGATGAGACTCCCCCAGAGTGATTGATTTCACACCGTGGCCCATCATTCACCTCCCATCGAAGCGTCGTCGGTAGCTGAATCCAATTCTTGTTCAGCTTCGGTTTCACTCAATTGCAAAGCTTTTACGTACGCGGCAATGGCCCATCGGTCCTCAACTGGAACTTGTGCTTTGTAGCCAGCCATAGATCGAGCACCAAGTGTGATGGTGGCGTAGATCTGACCAATGGGCTGATCAACATACATTTGCTCGTGTAGATTTTTGGGTTGGACCCAAACGGTTCCATACGACTCTGATGGACTACCGTCGACCAGTCGCTGGGCTCTTCGGTGAATGGGACCATCCCCGAGGCCACTCCAACCATGGCAAGGAGCACAATAAATGTTGTATCGCTCCTGCCCACGGTTCAAAAAGACTTGATCAATTTCGAGACCTGCCGGAACGGTGGTCGCCCAAACTTCTTGCGAGTCCATCATGATTCGACCGCGTTCCAAATGGTCGTCGATGCGAATTTCGCTGCGAGCTACCGTTCCTTCCACAGGCAGCCTCATGGCACGTCCATCAGCAAAAAGCGGGTTTGCTTGTTGGGCTTTCCAACGGGACTGGTTGTCCATGTTTTGAATGATGTGAATCCGAGGCTCACGAGACATTTCAGATCTCATCCGCGCGGCGATGGCCGGAGGCAGCAAAGCGAATGTCGATCCGACAATCGTCAGAATCACCAAAATTCTTGGCGGCTTTGGGATCTTCGGAATCAAGAGCTTAGGAAGCAACGTCAGTCCCCCAACATTTCGATAGAGAGGGGGTTCAATGATTCCAGAAAAGATCGGGTCTTCTCGGAATGGAATTTTGGATCCTTAGCTTCGATCACGAGGAAGAAGCGGTCATCGGTCGCACGGGCAAATCGAGTGGATCGAAGGGTTGGGTGGTAGAGCTGTGGCAAACCGCAAAGCAACAACAGCCCACCAACACACCCAAGTGCAGAGAGGAGAATGGTCAATTCAAACATCACAGGAATCCAGGCCGGTATAGACAGCAGTGGTTTGCCCGAGATAAGAAAGTCGTAACCACGAATTGGCACCAAAGCCCAGAAATCAAAGTTTGTGGCATTTGTAAACCATTGCAACAAGAAGCCAACTGTGAATCCAGTAGAGCCACCACCCATAACCAAAAGTGGCAAGATAGTTGGCTTGATACCCATTGCCTTATCGAGGCCATGCACTGGGTATGGAGTGTGCGTGTCCCACCAACGGAAGCCCTGCTGCTTCGCCAATTTTGCGGCTTCCATGATTTGGGCCGGGGTCTCAAATTCCGCCATAAGCCCCCATCCAACATCCTCAACCGTTGGGGCTTCAGTGACAGTTTCTCCCTCGGTCACCGGCCGAATGATGTCTGGAAGAGTGCTCATTCTTGACCTCCTTCTGCAGACCCGTGGTCATGGTGGTGGTCGGCGCCGCCCAAAGGATCATGAGGATCACCTTGAGGCATAACGGTCTTGATTTCGGCGATCGCAATCACCGGCAAGAAGCGAATGAACAAAAGGAAGAGCGTAAAGAAGAGCCCAAACGAGCAAAGCATCATGGCCCAGTCAACCCAACTTGGCGTGAAGTACGCCCAGCTCGCGGGCAAGAAATCTTGCTCCAAGGAGAGAACGATCACGAATCGCTCGAACCACATACCCACATTGACGCACATCACCACGAACATCATGATTGGGATGCTGGTTCTGCATTTCCGGAACCAGAACAACTGTGGGCTAACCACGTTGCAGAAAATCATGATCCAATAGGCCCAGGCGTGTTGACCAGTGGCACGGTTGATAAACACAAAGCCCTCGTAGGGTGCTTGTGAATACCAAGCGATGAAAAATTCCATCGAGTACGCATAACCAACGATCGAACCTGTGAGCAAGATGATCTTGTTCATGTTCTCGAGGTGGCGCATCGTGATGAAGTTCTTCAGTCCCCAGATTTGCCGAGCAGGCACCGCCAATGTGACCACCATGGCGAATCCACCAAACACCGCTCCAGCGACAAAGTAAGGAGGGAAAATGGTGGTGTGCCAACCCGGAAGTTGACTCACTGCGAAGTCGAACGAAACCACAGAGTGGACGGAAAGAACCAAAGGTGTGGCCAAAGCGGCCAAAAGAAGATACGCCCGCTCATACCGGTGCCAGTGTCGAGTCGAGCCTCTCCATCCGAGACTAAAGAATCCGTATGCGAAGGCTTTTAACTTCGTGTTGGCACGGTCTCGCATTGTGGCCAGGTCAGGGACCATACCGAGATACCAGAACAGCAGCGAAACCGTGAAGTATGTAGAAACGGCAAACACATCCCAAAGCAAAGGTGAACGGAACTGCGGCCACATCTCCATTTGATTAGGAATTGGGAAAAGCCAATAGGCCAGCCAAACACGTCCAACGTGAATGCCCGGGAAAGTCCCCGCACATATCACCGCAAAAATGGTCATCGCTTCTGCGAATCTATTGATCGCAGTTCTCCACTTCTGGCGAAACAAGAACAAGATGGCGGAGATAAGAGTTCCAGCGTGACCAATACCGACCCAGAACACAAAATTGACAATGGGAAAGCCCCACATCACAGGGTTTTGGTTCCCCCAAACGCCGACTCCAGTGAAGATCAAATACCCAATCAACAGACCGAAGCAAGAAGCAAGCGTACTGGCGACACCAAGTCCGATGAACCACCCAATTGGTGGCTTCGGTACTTCCGCGGCGCGAAGAACCTCTTTGGTCACGCTTCCCAAGGAATCGTGATTATCAACCAGCGGGAGTCTTTCCCCCGGTCCTTCCCAAACAGATTCGTACTTCATGGAACTCATAGGTAGACAACTTATTCGTGGCTTGAATGTTCTCCTGAGTGGTCGTCGTGATGACCGTGGTCGTCGTGACCGTGGTCGTCGTGATGGCCGTGTCCGCCATGACCATGGTGACCTTCGCCCTCGGAACCACCACCGTGTGGGTTGCGGACCTTAGCCAAATACTGGGTCCTGGCTTCCACGTGGAGCTCCTCCAGCATTTGGTAAGTGCGGTCGTTCTTGAAGAGCTTGGCGACCCGGCTCTGAGGATCGTTCAAGTCTCCAAAGACAATGGCGTCTGTGGAACAAACTTGAGCACATGCGCAGTCAATTGAATCGTCAGGAATTGGAATGGTTGCATCACCATTTGCAAGTTCGCGCTGACCCCCTCCAGTACGGCCTCCAGATTTTGCCCAAGCATTTTTCGCCTTGATTCGGGCAGAAGCAATCCTTTGCTGGCAATAGTTGCATTTCTCCATAACGCCACGCATGCGGACGGTGACATCAGGATTCAAAAGCAAACGCTTCAAATCATCTGGGGTGGCCTGCTTTCCAGGCTGGTAGTAATCAGGTTGCACTTTGAGGATGGTGCCTTCACGCATTGGCTCCCGGTGGTGATAGTCAAAGTAATTGAACCGTCTCACCTTGTAAGGGCAGTTGTTCGAACAGTATCTCGTACCAATGCAACGGTTGTACACCATGGCATTGAGGCCTTCTTCATCATGCACCGTGGCCGCCACCGGACAAACCTGCTCACAGGGTGCATTTTCACATTGCATGCAGGTGACGGGTTGAATGGCAACTTTCTCCAACGAGTCGCCGTCAAAAGACCCGTCTTCGTTTTCCTTGAAGGCGTAGTACCGGTCAAGACGAAGCCAGTGCATTTCTCGGCCTCGCAGAACCTGATCTTTGCCGACAACTGGAATGTTGTTTTCTGCTTGGCACGCGACGATGCAAGCACCACATCCGGTGCATTTGCTTAGATCTATGGCCATGGCCCACTTGTAGCGACCGTACTGCAGCGTGTTCTCTTCCCACTGCGAAAGACGATGTACAACGTGGGTCCGGTGCTTGGCGAAGCCAGGGTCCTTCTTGTACTCGTTGATGTCTGCTTCGCGGAAAATGGTGGGCAACCTTTCCGCGATTCCCATGTGCCCGCGAGTATCAACATCAATCGCGTGGTGGTCTTGAGTCGTCGCCAAGGGATAGTTCCCCGACGCCTTGCCGACTTTGGCTCCACCTCGGAACCACGGCGTCCTGAAATCACGCAACGATTCGAATCGGAAACCCGCTCCGGCACAAATGCGGCCCCCAAATTCCCGTCCACCGCCCAGCGGCAGGTGCAGGACACGGTGGGCGATGCCCGGCGCCCTCAACACTGCGGCGGTAACTGCTTTGCCCGCAACCTCAATGGAAATGAGGTCGCCATCTTCAACGTTAAGTTCCCGAGCAGAACTTGGACTCATCAACACGGCGTTGTCCCAAGTGAGCGTCGTGATGGGGTCGGGAAGTTCCTGCATCCAACCGTTGTTGGCAAACCGACCATCCCACATGGTCGGTGAAGGGGCAAACCGCAAAGACCACCCTTCATCTTGACTGACTTCCTGCGAACGAGGCCGGGTTGACTGTACTGAAGGCGCCTGTGGGTCTTTATGCGTTCCGGAGATGAATCCGTCGTGAAGCGCCGTTCGCCATTGGGTCGTCGTACCGTCGAAGGACTTCTCTACCTGACTTTTGGCTGGCGCAAACTCACCCGTGAGCATCGAAAGAACTTCGATCGTATTCCGCCCCCCAAAAAGAGGCTGGATAAGAGGCTGCGACAACGAAACTGACTCATCGGAGTTCTCAACGTCATCCCAGGCTTCCAACCAGTGGGCCGCACAAAGATGCCATGAAGAAGCAACTCCCGTTTCATCTTCATGCAGTCCGAGATGAATCCGGTGCTTCGCCTCTTGATAAAAATCTGAGAAGCCTTCGAATTCGTAAACCGGGTTGCCACCAAGGACAATGACAGCATCTACATCTTGCTTCATCAAGGCAGCCATTGATGAGGCCAAAGGTGGGTTTTTCAATGGACGCCAAAAGGCGCACACCCCAATGGAACCCAGTTTGCTGTTCATTCGGTATGCCGCGGATTGAACTTCCGGAGAAGCATCAATGCCAGCAACAACCAAGCTCTTTGATCCAGAACTCTTGAGGTCTTCGACAACGTGTTCTATTGCTTTGGTAACTTTTTCCGAGAAGCCAGCTTCCCAGTCTTTGCCTTCCAAGGCGGCTTCAATCGCTTTGGCGACCAACGGCATTTCCGCTGGAGGAACGTCGCACCTCTCATCAACGTTGGCCCCAGTGAGAGTCAAAATAGACTCAAAGCTATAGACCCGACTCATGCCATCTGGATGATCGGGGTCTCGTCGCTGGGCCCAGCCACGTGAGACACAGGTGGCATCTGGATCGGCCCCCAATGGATCGCCATCCAATACCAAGACACAACTGGCTTTTGACCAATCGTGATCAGGCCGCATTGGAGCACCAAAGGTGGCCTGCGTGGCCTCAACCAAGTTGTCAAGTACAACTGGCTCAAAGTTCACCCAGTGTGCTTTGGGATACTTCTGCAGGAACTCTGCCTTGGCACGAGCAAAAGTCCTTCCAGACTTTGGCAATGCCACCACTGCAATCTTTTCACTGGATATTCTGGACAACTCAGTGCGGCAAAATGTCTCGAAATCTTCCCACGATGAAGCTTCACCTTCAAACTTGACTTGACGACTTCGATCGATGTCGTACAAATCAAGGAGAGTTGCTTGGGCGAACGAATCAGACCCGCCACCCGCAAACGCCTCATGTCCCTCGAGCTTGATTGGGCGGCCGTCCATGGACTCCGCCAGCAAAGGCACTCCTCGACCAGCAAAATCCCATGCGGTGGCGTACTTGACCGCCTCACCAGGAATTCGACCTTCGGGCCTGTTGGCATAAGGCGCAATCTCTTCAACCGGCCAGCGGCGGCACCCGCCCAGTCCAATTCCCGCCAAGGCAAATGACGCACCCATAACTTTGAGGAAGGTGCGACGATCGTCAGACATGAGTTCCGAAGCGCCCTTCGGGAACTCTCGATGCATGTAGTCGCGAAACTCATCGGTGTCCGCAACATGATCCAGTGATCTCCAATACGCAGAGCCACTTTCCCGACCCCCACGAATCGGAGCGCTAGGGATGCGCTCTTCAGTGTTGTCAGGCTGGATAGGCGATTGGGTCATCTGTGGCACGCGCTGCAGTCTTGGGATGGATTGATTGCAAATTGGTCGCGAAGTTTTGCATGGTACTCCGTCTCTTCTTTGGCTTCGCCATCAAACTTCCAAGCCAGATTGGTGACGAGCGAAGGGTCACGAAGATGAGGCTCAGGATTTCTGTGACACTCCAAACACCATCCCATGGAAAGTTTTTCTTCTTGCCAAACTTCTTCCATGAGATCAACTCGTCCATGACAAGAGACACATGAAACCCCTCGATTCACGTGAACGGAGTGATTGAAGTACGAGTAATCAGGAAGATCGTGCACTCGAACCCAACGGATGGGTTCGCCGGTTTCCCAACTCTCTCTTACCGGCTGAATAAGCGGGGAATCTTTTTTGATGTGCGCATGACAATTCATGCATGTTTGGGTAGGAGGTATTGCCGCATGGGCGGCATCCTCAACCGTGTTGTGGCAGTAACGGCAGTCAATGCCCAGTTCGCCAGCATGCAATGCATGTGAGTAAGGGATCGGTTGCTTTGGCATGTAGCCGACGTCGGTGGTCGCAGGACTAAAACCGTAGGCGACGACGTAGATCGCATACAGGGGGAACGTTGCTCCAAAAAGCAGGGCACCAGGCAGTAGCAGGTTGCTCCATTTTGGAAAGACGTAGTGGTAACGACCCATCAATGCCTCGAAGTGGAAGAGTGATAATCATGCAAAATTGCAACACGCCAGGCCATAAAACCACTCTTAGAACAGGATTAAATAGTACACAGCGGCGAAGTAGGCTTCAACCAAGAGTCACAACTTTGCACGTTTCAAATCGAGTGAGTTAAGTCGTTGATTCTGATTCTCAACTGGATAAAAAATCACACCTCGGTTTATGGTGGGGACCATATGTTCGACACCCACTGCCACCTACGCTTTCCCGATTATGAACCGCTTGGTGGAGCCGCCAAGGTATTGGATCGAGCCACGGAAGCCGGAGTTCGGGGGGCGATTACCGTGGCCACAACTGTCGAAGACGGACGGCTGTCGGCGCAGTTGGCCGAATCGGACGACCGGCTCTGGCACACCGCCGGAGTGCACCCGCTTTACGCGGATGATCGCGGGGCTTTGGAAGACCTCAAAGCCATCGCCGAAGGCCCCAAATGCGTCGCATTTGGCGAGCTTGGACTGGACCAACACTACGCAAAACCTGATCAAGACATTCAGATCACGTCGCTTGAGGGACAGCTTGAGCTCATTTCGCGCTGGAGAAGGGACGGTTTGGCCAAGCCCATCGTGATCCACTGCCGCAAGGCCACCGCTGATTTGATCCCGCGACTGGCCGATTCCGGGCTTCCCCCAGACCAGTTCGTCTTCCACTGCTTCACCGGAACGCCCGACGAGGCTCGAGACGTGCTGGACTTTGGGGCTTGGATTTCCTTCACCGGTGTGGTGACGTTCCAAAATGCCCCAGAAGTTGCCCGAGCGGCATCACTGGTTCCAAACGACCGGATCATGGCCGAAACCGACGCGCCGTTCATGACGCCAGCCCCCCATCGCAACATCAAGCCCAACGAGCCAAAGTTCGTGGTTCATGTTTGTGAGGCTTTGGCCAAGATTCGTGGCTGCAGTCCGCAAGCGATGGAAGAGGTATTGGACGCCAATGCCGAGCGCTTTTTCGGAATCACGCTTCCCGATTCGCCTCGAGCGTTTTGATCACTGTTTCCCCCATGGCTTCAGCGTAAGGTTGAATGCCGTGAACTCCCTTTCCCCCCGTGTTGTCAGCTTGCTCCCAGCAGCCACCGAATGGATGGGCCAGTTGGGATGCATCGAACACGTGGTGGGTCGATCGCATGCCTGCAACAGTCCTTCTGGCATCAGTCATGTGCCGTGTGTAACTCAGGCCAACGACAACGGATGGTCGCTGGACAAAGACCTTTTGTTGTCATTGGACCCGGACCTGGTGCTGATACAAAACAGCTGCTCGGTCTGCAGTCCTACCGCATTGGACCTTCCTCCAGATCTGTCCACCTGCAATCTGGACGCCAATCGCATCGAAGAAATCTTGGAACTCCCTTTGGTTTTGGGCGAAGCCATTGGACGCAAAAAAAATGGCGCTGAGTGTGTGGCCCAGCTGCGCGAGGACTGGTGGGGCGCCATTGATCATGTCGCACCGTATGTGCCCGGGCCTACCGCGCTCGTCTTGGAGTGGACCGATCCACTTTTTGTCGCCGGACACTGGACCCCGCAAATGATTCAAGCCGCTGGCGCGCAGCCCTTGCTCATCACAGAACCTGGTGAACGCTCCGTCGCCTTCACCACCGAAGAGGTGATGGCTTCCGACCCCGATTGGATCATCATTTCGCCATGCGGCTTGGATGTCGAAGCAACTCGAAAGGCAGCCGAGGGCCTTCGTGCCGGACCACTTGGCGAGCTGCGTGCCATGCAAGAAGGCCGATGGATCGTGGTGGAAGGAACCCGTGGATTCTCCCGGCCCGGCCCAGGTCTGTTTTCTTTGTTTCGCGGGTTGGTGGCGACGTTCCAGAACAAACCCGAGCTCGCCACACCAAACATCTTCGGCATGCCCGAGCGACCTTCAGTCTGATTCTGGTTCTGAAGGATTCAGCAGCGGACTTGCATCTGAGTTGCCTGCGGGCAACCGAAAGTCCGGAACCGAGAATCCATCATCGGTTGGCAATTCCAAAGATGTTTGCTCACGCGGCAACTGCACGCGCAACGCCACCGTGATATCCGGGGCCACATCAACTTCGATTTCGCCACTCGGGTCAGACTCGCCATCCCAGTTCGCGCGAAATACCGCGTGCCAGCGGCTGGGCGTATTTTCATCTGCATCGGCCAAGTACAGCGTTTCCCAGCGATCAAACACCAGTCCCAGGACTTCGGGACCCCGAATCTCAGGAACTGGCGGCACGTCACCTTCACCCCCTTGACGAGCCACATGCACGGCAAAAAATGAGGGCATGCCCGGATCTGGCACGAAGAATGGGGCCACCGCCTCGGCACTCCAAGGCTTCAAACCGACCGCACGCACAAAGAGTTGAACCGGCTCTTCAATGCCGTCAAGGAGCATGGTGAGTTTGGTCTTCTTTTCTCCGGCCGCCGTCAAATTCAGCACGATCGGAATTTCAAAAGATGCTCCGGGAGCAATGGCATCCTTGGGAAAATCAACGGTGGTGCAACCGCACCCTGGCCGAATGGCCGCGATCGAAATTGGAGAACGGCTTCGGTTGTTCAGGACATAGGTGTGCTTCAATTGAACCACGCCGGGCACTTCGACGGGACCGAAGTCGTGGGAACGTTCACCAGAAATGGGAACCGATCCTTCCACCAGCCACCAGCCTGCTGCTGCCAAAACCCCAAGCACGATGCCAACTGTGATCAACTTCCGCATGCGGAGAGTTTAGTCCGTCAGACCAAGTTTTTGCCGGGCCAAGCGGTCGTGGCACGCGAGTTGGGCCTGGACTTCTTCCAAAGAGTCACCCCCAAACTTCTCCCGAAGCACACACGCAATCTCGAAAGCCACCACTTGTTCCATCACCACCGAAGCTGCCGGCAAGGCGCACACATCCGAACGCTCGTAGTCGCTGCTGAGCGCTTCACCCGTGCGGAGATCCACACTCGGTAAACCACGAAGCAAGGTCGAAATGGGCTTCATGGCACCTCGAACCACCACCGGCTGCCCGTTGGTCATGCCACCTTCGATACCACCGGCATTGTTGGATGCACGTTGTGGATACGCGCCTTTTTCTCCAGGCAAAATGGGGTCGTGCACTTGCGAGCCGGGGCGTTTGGCCACGCCAAAGCCCAAACCAACTTCAACGCCTTTGAACGCTTGGATGCCCAAAACCGCGGCGCCCAAGCGGGCATCCAACCGCGTGTGCCACTGGGAAAAAGAGCCCAAACCAATTGGACAACCAAAGACATGCACTTCCGCCACACCACCCACGGTGTCCTTGTCCACTTTGGCTTGACGAATGCGTTCGATCATCGCCGCTGAAGCTTGTTCATCCGGGCAGGCCACGTCGCTGGAATCTCGTTCGGCAACGAAGTCTTGCCAACTGTCGGCGCTTGGTTCGACATCGGTGCGAACGTCAAGCAGTGATCGCACGAAGCCCACCACTTCAATGCCCAGCTCACGAAGCATGCAACGCGCCAAAGCACCGGCGGCGGTGCGTGAAGCGGTTTCGCGGGCACTGGCGCGCTCAAGGGTTTCGCGGCAGTCGTTGCTGGCGGTCTTGCAGGCGCCGTGGCCCTTGCACGAATTGATACCCATGCATTTGACACCGTCGGCGGCCTTGGCGGCGGTCGGCGCGGTGGAAACGGCGGCACCGGCAATGAATAGGGCGGCGGCGGCGGTGGCCAGCGCGGC
>CALDQF010000336.1 GCA_937911845.1 uncultured Phycisphaera sp.
CGGTTGCTCGGTCGGAGCGGAGATGAGTAATGGACGATCCGGTCAACTTTTGGTTGGACTTCTGGAATGTTCTCACGTTACAGTCTGGTTACAACGCCACACTTGTCATTCTGGGGACAACCAGTCTCGGATTTGCCAGTGGGATCGTGGGGACGTTCGCCGTGCTTCGTCGTCGAGCCCTCATGGCTGATGCCTTGGGGCATGCGACATTGCCTGGTGTCGTAGGGGGATTCCTCATTTCTCTGATCTTTGGGGCGACTGGTCCAGAAATTTTGCCTTTGTTGGTCGGTGGCGCCTGCAGTGGATTTCTTGGGATCTGGGCCGTGCAGTTCCTGGTTCGTCATCCGAGGGTCCGTGAGGATGCGGCAATTGGTCTGGTCCTCAGTACTTTTTTTGGTTTGGGCATTGTTCTCCTGAGCGTGGTCCAAACTTCGGTCTCCACCCAAACGGCCGGACTCGATTCGTACATCTACGGCCAGGCTTCGTCCATGACGAGGGTTGATGTTCTTACCCTTGCAGGCATTTCTGCACTGGTTGGCTTGATCTCGATTCTTCTCCGAAATCCTTTCGGGCAAGTCTGCTTTGACGCAGATTTTGCCGCAACGACAGGGTGGTCAGTCGATCGAATCGACTTGTTGATGATGGGTCTGGTGGCGGTTGTGTGCGTGGTGGGCATCCCAGCGGTCGGTTTGATGTTGGTGGTGGCTTTTTTAATTGTGCCTTGCGCCGCTGGTCGATTGTGGTCAACTCGCCTTTTTGATGTCCTGATGATTTCGGGACTGATCGGTGGCATCTCCGGTTGGTTCGGCGCTGCTCTTTCCTCAAGCTTGCCCAATCTACCCACCGGACCAGTCATTGTTTTGGTGGCAGGCGCCATCTTTTTGTTGAGTCTGTTCCTTGCGCCTCGGCGTGGCATCATTTCAAGTCAATGGAGTGCTTATGGTCGGAATCAGCGCATTGCCGAGGATCACGCTCTGGAACATTTCATTGACCACCAGGATTCTGTTTCCACCGATGGCCTAATTGAGTTGTTTTCGGTTCGTGGTTGGTCTGCCCGAAAGATCAACCGGCTGATGCGGCGTCTCCAAGCCAAGAATTTCGTGGAATTCTCATCATCCGTTTGGTCGTTGACTCCAACCGGTAGGTCCCGCGGATTGACCATCCAGCGAAATCACCGTCTTTGGACCCAGTACCTCATCAGTCATGCTGATGTTGCTGCCAACCACGTCGATTGGTCTGTGGATCAAGTTGAGCATGTGTTGTCCGAAGATCTTGTTGCCCAGTTGGAAGACCAGCTTCAGCTTGGGTCCACACCATGAGTCTGATTCCCGCTCTCGATTTGTTCCCTTTGCTCGCATCTGCTTTGGTGCTTGTGGGCTGCACGCTTCTGGGCAACTTCTTGATCCTTCGTCGTCAATCCTTGATGGGAGATGCCCTATCTCACACGGTGCTGCCAGGCGTGGTCGGTGCGTATTTGGTGTTTGGCTCACGCGATCCTTTCGGACTTTTCCTAGGGGCGTTGGTCGCAGGTCTGTTGACGGTGGCCAGCATCGAAGCTCTAAGACGATACGGCCGTATTGAGTCGAATACCGCAATGGGTGTCGTCTTTTCCATTGCTTTTGCCGTTGGGGTGATCCTGATCCGAGTGGGTCACACGGATCATGTTGATCTTGATCCCAATTGTGTTTTGTACGGGCAATTGGAACTGATGGTCTGGTTTGACGCGCCTGCTTCTTTCTTTGATATTGAATCCACTAACTTCTTTTACGCCGTACCTTCCTCAATCTGGTCGTTGTTGATCATGGTGCTCTTGACAGCTCTCTTCGTGGTGTTTTTCTTTAAGGAACTTCGTCTCGCATCGTTCGATCCAGGACTGGCTCAAACCCTTGGATTTTCTCCAGAAAGAGTCAACATTCTGTTGATGTTGTTGGTTTCGGTTGCGACTGTCACCTCCTTTGAGGCGGTTGGTTCAGTGTTGGTTATTGCGGCGTTGCTCGTTCCTGCCTCAACGGCTCGTTTGTTTACTGACCGTCTCAAGAGTCAGATACTGGTCAGTGTTCTCGTGGCCTTCGTCTGTGCGGTCCTCGGTTACCTGTTGAGCACCTGGATCCCACTCCTCTGGCAAGGGGAGTCGTTGAAGACCTCGGGCACGATCACGGTTGTCAGCGGATTTATCTTTGCGGGCTCTCTCTTGCTTTCCCCCAGACATGGCTACTGGATTCAACGTATCCGAGCTCGAAAGCTTGCCGATCAAGTTGCGGTCGAAGATGTCGTGGTTTTGCTGTACACGTCCCATGAGACCAGCACACCTTTCCCCTGCTCCACTATGGATCCAAGAATCCTTGGTTTGGCCACCCAGAAAGGACTGATTCAATCTACAACTCAAGGTCAGTACCTTCTTTCTGACGTGGGCCGAAACGTGGCCCTCGAAGTGCAGGGCCGGCGAAACCGGTGGATCGCTTATTTGGTCAACGAAGTGGGGTTGGCCCCTGACCATGCTCCGGGTACGGCCGAGCACTTGGAGCACTTCGGAGATGATCTTCTTCAGAAACCATCCGATACATTCGGGAATCATTCGAGTCCACCGTGAGACTCTCTCTGATGGCAAGTACCTTTATTTTGTTTCTGCACGCGGCATTGTCCAGCGACGACTCCAACTCGGTTCTTGATCTGCCAGACATGATCGTCAAGCCATCTTCGACGCCAGATGTTTCAGCTTTTGAGCTGTCACCGTCACTTGCTCAAGACCAAGTTCACCTTGATCCCACGGTTTTTCATATTGACCGATCCTTGCCTGAGCTTATGCAAGCATTTCCAGGAGTTCATATCCAAAAGACGGCACATGGGCAGGGTTCTCCATTTTTGCGTGGCTTCACAGGTCAACGTACGGTGCTTCTTGTTGATGGCATTCGGTTCGATGACACCGTGTTCAGAGAAGGTCCCGTTCAATACTGGAACACTCTTGATCCGGAATCGTTTGCAGAAGTTCTCTTTTCTCCTGGTCTTCGATCGGCTTCGGCGGGCTCAGGTGCGATCGGAGGAGTTGTGGAACTGAATTCATCCCGACCTGATCCTTCGTTGTTTTGGAGTGGTTCGGTGAGGGGCCGATTTGCCAGTGCCGAACGATCTTCTGGTGGTCGACTCCGACTGTCTGGTGGCGACGGTGCGATCGGCTTGGAGTGCGGTGTCAATCTTCGATCCTTTGGAGACCTCCGGACCGGGGATGGTGTTCAGCCAAAAACGGGCTACGAAACCTCAGCTCTGGATTTCCGGTTGGCATGGAAATCGGGTGGTGTGAATTGGACGTTCGGCCACGACCGATCCCGTATTGACGACGCTTGGCGAACCCACAGCACCATTTACGGACAGTCCTTCGAGGGCACCACGATTGGGTCTGATCTCCGTCGTGTGTTGAATCATCGCCGCGAACGAACAATACTCATGGGATCCAGCCGTGATCCTGGCGACCTAGACGTTTTTTCGTGGACGTTCTCGAGGCAAGTTCAATCCGAGTCTCGTGACCGCGTCCGTTCTGATGGCCGGCGAGACTTGCAAGGCTTTGATCTTGTGGGCATCGGGTTTTCTGTCCGAGCCTTAAAAAACAACTGGTCATTTGGTCTCGATTCGTTGTGGTCACGAGCCGACTCTGCGCGTTTGAATTTTGCCTCGGATGGTTCGTTTTCGGGTGCCTCCATCCAAGGTCCGGTTGGGGATGACAGTGGCCGCGACCTGGTCGAGGGTTTCGTTTCCAAAAGTCACTCGCTTTCATCGGAATTGGACAGTCATGTGACAGCTCGATGGTCGTCATCACGCGTCTTTGCTGACCGTGTGGCCGATCCGGCCAGCGATGACATTCTTTCCATGGACCGTTCTCTTGACGGTCTGAGCACTTCTGGTGCGTTGCGATGGACTTCTCCGAAGCACCCAGCCACCACCCTGGAGGGTCGTATCTCCACGGGAATTCGACTTCCCAATCTGTCGGACTTCACGAGATTTGATGTGGCTCGCTCTGGTGAGGTCGAGGTCCCCGCCTTCGGTTTGAATCCTGAAGAATTCTTTGGGGTAGAAGCATCCATTCGTGAGCAACACAATTCATGGTCCTGGTTGTTCACCGCCTATTACACGGCCATCGATGGCATGATCATTCGTCGTCCGACTGGAGAGGTGATTGATGGGGGGCCAGCGGTCACCAAACAGAATGCTGGGGACGGTCGGCTGTTTGGTTTTGAGGGCTCGCTGACTTGGTTCCCCTCCCCGAATTTGACCTGGCGCACTCAGTTCAGCGCGCAACAAGGCGATGTGGACACCTTTCCCACGAATGACGATGTCTCGGTCAATGAACCAATCAGTCGAATGGCCCCCGCCTTGATGACTTCAACGGTCCGTTGGTTCCCGGATGGCGCTCCATGGCATCTTGAAGGTCGTGTTCGTTGGTCTGATCTCCAAGATCGACTGTCGAGTCGAGATCAAGCTGATACCCAGCGGATTCCCGAAGGTGGGACGTCGGGATGGGCGGTTCTGGATTTGGGATGGGTGTCCCACTTGATCCTGAATCCTCCGTCGGGATCGCTCTCGAGAATGTTTTTGACGTCGATTATCGCCGCCACGGATCAGGTGTCAACGAGCCAGGTCGAAATTTGGTGGTTCGCTTTGAGCAGTCTTTCTGAACAGACATCCCTGATTAGGAAACGCGTACCAATGCCGCTGCTTTTTTCGCGCGAGTCCGAGCTTGCTTGAGTGAGTTGCCTTGCGACAGGGCGACCCCCATACGTCGCCATTTTCTTGTCGAGGGCTTCCCAAAGATCCGTATCTCTGTTTCGGGGACCTGCAAGGCAGTGTCAAGGCCACGATAGTTTGGCGTACGGGTCTTGGTTCTTGTTGCCAAAATGACAGCGCTAGCGCTGGGTCGATCGACAGTGACTTGGTGGATGGGCAGCCCCAAGATTGCCCGGAGGTGCAGTTCAAACTCTGAGAGGTCCTGTGAGATCATGGTCACCATCCCAGTATCGTGAGGACGTGGAGAGAGCTCGGAGAAAATGACATCTTTCCCTCGGATGAAGAATTCGACACCAAACAACCCCGCACCATTGGGACCGGCCAGACGATCCGTCACTTTCTTCGCCATGCTTTGTGCTTGTTGCAGGACGGATGATTTCATGGGATGGGGAATCCATGACTCTTGGTAGTCACCGCGCTCTTGGCGATGCCCGATGGGGGGGACGAAGATGGTGCCTCGTGCACGAGATGCCTTACTGGGCCGCTGCTTGATGGTTAAGAGTGTGATCTCGGAATCAAACTTGATGAACTCTTCCACAATGACCACCGGGGTGTCGCCTCGCATGCCGGCCAGCGCGTTTTTCCAACATTTCTTGAGGTCTCTCTTGGTTTTTGCCACAGACTGTCCCTTGCCGCTGGAACTCATGACCGGTTTGATGACACAGGGGAGCCCAACGTGCGATGTGGCCACCTCGACCAATTCGGCTTCCGAGGAGGCATAGGCATATCGAGCGGTTGGCAGACCAAGTTCTTCTGCAGCCAACGACCGGATGGCGTCACGGTTCATGGTCTGGTGCGCGGCATTGGCGCTGGGGATGACATCAATGCCGCTGGCTTCAAGATCCAGCAGTGCTTCGGTTCGAATGGCTTCCACCTCTGGCACCACGTGATCGGGACGGTGCTTCCGAACAGCTTTTTTGAGTGCTTTGCCATCCAGCATGTCCAGAACAACCGCCTCGTCGGCCACCTGCATCGCGGGGGCGCCGGCGTAATTGTCGACAGCAACCACAGTGCAGCCAAGGCGCTGTGCACAAATGGCAAGTTCTTTCCCCAGCTCGCCAGAGCCGAGAAGCATGAGTTTGGGAGGGTGGGATGGCTTGGTCACGACTGGTCCTCAGGGGCGATAATTTTTTCTCAAACTGATTTGATTGCCTCATTTTATGGGCTACGTTTGATTTGAGGATTCTAGGAGTCATGCATTCGAATTCCTTCTGACGAAGGAAGTTGTGTTGTGTAGTCCTATGGGCTGCAGTGAACCGGATGTTTCCATCCAAGAATGTGAGGCCCCCTTGTCTGTTCGAGTTGCCGTATCGATGTTGATGTTGTCTCCCTTGATTGGGCAGGCCCACGCGAGCGTTGTGGTGTTGGATTCCTGTGATGCTTACGACCAAATCACAGGTGCCTTGGGAATCGGGAACGACACACTCGACTTCACGACCTATGACGGCGCATTCGCCTCGCTTGACGTAGCTTCTTCGATATGTTCGGTTGGGTTGGCCGCTTCCTCTGGGCTTGAAGGGGTATTGGGCTCGTACCTGAAAACTGATTCCATCGGGGAGACCCTTGTGATTGATTTTGAAGAAGAAGTCCGATCGGTGGGAGGCTTCTTCTTTCTGGTCGACGAGTTCCAACTGCCCGTGATGGGGATTCTGGAACTGGAATTGAGTGACGGGACCTCTTATGTGACGTCTTTGAACAAAGACGGTGGGTTTGCTGGCTTCATCAGCAGTAGAGCAGACATCGACAGTCTTACGCTCCGTGGATTTGGTCCTTCAATGTTCGCATCACCTGCAGTCTCTTCCCTCAAACTTGGCGTCGTTCCTTCGCCAGCTGGTCTGGCTTTGCTTGGCATCGCAGGAGTAGCGCGAAGGCGGAGAAGGTCTCTTTGATCCCCGGCGATTATCTGGCCTCACGAAATCGCCACGCTCGATGAATCTTGCGGTTTCGAAAGTCGTCTGGGACCGTACGGTTTGAGATTTCCTTCCATTCCAGCTGCGTAGGAAGCCTCTCGACGTCCAATTCAAACCCTCGGTCGTTGGTTGAGAAAAACAATTCTCCGTCGCGGGCCATAAAAGAGCTAGCGCACTCGATCAAGTACGCATGATCTCTTCCAACCGAAAATGTATCTCTCATGCGCTTCGAGTTTGAGAACGTGGGCGGGTCCAAGACAATTGTGTCGTAAGATTCTCCGGGTTGGGGCCCATCTTCTAGGAACTGCAAACAGTCATCTTGGATACAGATGTGACGGTCATCTTCAGCCAATGCATTGAGTGTGCAGTTCCGCTGGTACCACTCAAGGTAGGTCTTGGAGAGATCGACGGTGGTGGTGGTGGTGGCTCCACCAATTCGAGCGTGGACGGAAAAAGCTCCGGTGTAGGCAAACAAGTTCAGCATGGACCGGCCGGCGATTCGTTCCCTGATCTCTCGGCGTAGGACTCGGTGATCAAGAAACAGGCCCACGTCGAGGTAATCGCTTAGGTTGATCTCGAACTGAACGCCGTATTCTTGAACCACCTTGCGCTGATTCTTTTGTTCCATTCGAACGTACTGCTGTCGCTGGCCAGAACCATCTCTTTGTCGTCCTCGTGAACGGAGATGCACGCGATCCTCGGTGATGTTGAGTCCTTGGCCAACCTCGACACAGACTCTGTTCAGATACGCACGCTCGGCATCGGGATCGTCCCGGTCTTTGGTGCGAGGAAATGCCCAGACAACGGCATCCCCTTCGCATGTTGGATCTTGGGCATCCAGGTCTGCAAACCAGTCGACAATCAGTGGGAAATCCGGAATATCCCTTTCATAAAGACGAAAGCAAGTGATGCCTTGCTTGGGCCCCCAGCGGCCGAGATGCCGCATTCGGTTGGCGAGTCTTGCTGCAAGCAACTGTGGTTCAACCTCTCGATTTCAGGGGACGCGTCTGGTCTACACTTTGGACCTCTCAACAGGATATGGGGTCTTCATTTTTTTGAGCAGTTTGGTCACCCAGTCACTGAACCTGTGGGGTGGGCCTCGCCTTTCAGAGCGGCCGGTCAAGCCAGTGATGTTGCTCGGCGGATTCGGAAAGGGCCACGAGCTCGTGAGGGATCGACAATCTGGCCCTTTTGCGTGATTTCGTGGGTGCCCGCTGTGACCAGTCTTCGTGCCGCCGAACGGGCAGGTTCGAGGAGTTCTCGCCAGTTCAATGGGTCGACCGATTTTGCGGCTTCGCTCGGGCAAATGCTTTTGGAGGCTTCCGGGCTTTCCAGAAGTTGCTCAATGGCCTCTCCAAGTTGTTGGTCCACAGGACGAACTTTTTGCCGTCGGCAGCGATTCGAGCACCATTTCACTTGGTCCCAATTTTTGGCCCACTTCCTTCGCCACTGAATGGTTCGCCCGCAAGCGAGGCAGTCTTTCTCTTGCCGCGTCATGGCCGACTCTAGGCCGCTAGTCCAGCAGCCGGTTCAGGCAGGAAGACCGTCGGGAAGGATGCGTTTGGGGTGGGTCAACGAATGAAGCGAGCTCGTGGTGTGTCCGGCAACGGCCCAAGCGGCAAACAGCACGCCAGAAAAGAGAACGTCGCCGACAAGAGCATTTCGCCAAAACGGCACGCCTGCGTTCAGGGAGGCCAGTAAACCACTGGCGTCAGGGGTGTAACCCGTGCCCAGCAGCCAGACGGCAGTGTTGGTCGAGACGAAGAACAGGGCCGATCCGGCGAGGGCGCATCCACCGGCTCGCCATACCGTGGGCTTCTTCCGGAGAAATGATCTCAATAAGATCGGTGCACAGGCCGCGATGTACACCGCGGCCATCAGGGCTGGGCTGTACAGGCCCAAGAAGAGGTCTGTGATCAGCAGGGTGGCCCAAACCACAGCGATGGCTTGCCAACTTCGGGGCAGAAGGAATCCGCCAAAAAGTGCCACAGCGGCAACAGGGGTGAAGTTTTCTGGCATCGGTGCAAGGCGGCCAAGTACCGCGAAAGTCAGTAGAGCGAAGGCGTAGGACCAGTACGGGAGAGGGCTCTTCATTGAATCCCAT
>CALDQF010000337.1 GCA_937911845.1 uncultured Phycisphaera sp.
GGAGGCACCGTGCCTACGTTCAAATACCAAGCCGTAACCGCCGATGGCAAAGCAACAAAGGGGACACTCGATGCCGAGAACCTCGACGATGCTGGCGCCATGCTTCGTGCTCAAGGACTTTTTCCTCAATCTGTCGTGCCGGACAAATCACGCAAGCGAGGCAAGAAAGGCGTACCTGATGCCGGCGCTGCCGAAACCAAGCGCAAGAAGCCGCTTGCCCTCGGCGGAGTCTCCCAGAAAAAGCTGACACTCTTCACACGGCAACTCTCCACGTTGCAAGATGCCGGCCTTCCGCTGCTCCGTTCTGTGCAGATCCTTGAATCTCAGCAGCGGGGGGGCATGATGAAATACGTCCTCGCGTCAGTGGCCGATGATGTTGCGGCAGGCTCAACCCTCGCCGACTCTATGGCCCGGCATCCGGGAACATTCGACCGCCTGTACTCCAAAATGATTGCTGCGGGCGAAGTCGGCGGTGTTCTGGATGTCATTCTTCAACGATTGGCCGTTTTTATGGAAAAGGCCCAGGCCCTCAAACGGCGTGTGATCGGCGCCATGATCTATCCGGTGGTGGTGATCATCATTGCCATTCTCATCGTTACGGGCATCATGTATTTTGTGATTCCAAAATTTATTGAGATCTTCAATGACTTTGAGGTGGAGTTGCCCGCCCTGACGATCTTCCTAACCAAGGCTTCTGCCTGGGTTGCAGGGTCATCAACGCCCGACCAGCAGATTCCGGGCGCCGCTTGGATCGTAATCAGCCCTTTCCTTATCTTTATTCTGTGGAAGATCATCCGGAAGATCGAGCTTGGTCGAAAAATTACCGATCGCTTGCTCCTTATTTCTCCACCCGTTGGCGGACTTTTGCGAAAGACCGCGGTGGCTCGATTTACTCGCACGTTGGGCACGCTCATTGCGGCGGGGGTGCCGATCCTGGAGGCCATCACCATTACCAAGGAGACCAGTGGAAACAGTGTCTTCGAAGATGCTCTGGGCAAGGTGCACGACTCGATTCGTGAGGGTGAATCCTTTGCCGAGCCACTCCGTAAATCGAAGGTCGTCGACGAACTGGTTGTCAACATGATCGAGGTCGGTGAAGAAACCGGTGATCTTGATGTGATGCTCATGAAAGTGGCCGACAACTACGACGAAGAAGTGGATGTTGCGGTTCAGGGCCTGACTCGGCTAATTGAGCCCCTCCTCGTGGTGTTCCTCGGCGGCGTGATCGGAACCATTGTTCTGGCCCTCTTCCTTCCTTTGGTCAAGATGATCGAGTCGGTCTCTTCAGGTGGTTGATATGCAACTGTCCCCTTCTCGACGGCTCCGCGGTTTCACCGTGCTCGAGCTCCTGGTCGTGATCGCCATTGTGGCGGTGATTGCAGGGCTGCTTTTGGCAGGCCTTCGCGGTGCGACCGATCGCTCGCGGGCGGTCAAGACAAGGTCCATCATGCGGGCGGTTTCCATTTCATTGGATGCGTTCAAATCCGACCACGGGTATCACCCGGTCGTCTTGAATGCGAGTTCCTCGGGCCGAGATGGGCCCGCCTGGCGTGACGTGGTTCCTGCCCCGGTTCCCATTGTCGGCAACGATCCTTTTCCGCTTTCTGACTACGCGATCGACATGCAGCGCTGGTATTCCATGACCACCATCCCCGAGTTTCTGCTTGGCGCTGGTGGGCGCGATGCTGATGGCTACGGGACAACTGAAATCGATACCAACTCATTGGGCGAGCGTCCTGCACTTGGTATTCGATCGCCCGGGCTAGACGGCGCATGGGGCAGCACCATCTTTGGTACCGGCTTGTTTGAAGATCGCGCGTTTGGTTTGTATGAAGATCCTTCCGCAAATCCCTCTCAAATGCGTCTTCGTAACCCTGGCCGTATTTACGGGCCATACCTCGGTATTGAGGGCGACATCAGATTGGGCAAGATCCTGCCTGCGAACACCTGGCCCGCAGCCCCATCCTCTGAAACCCAAGCTGAAGAGCTAGGTCAAGACCCTGTCCGTGTGATCGATGAGAACAGCCAAGACTGGCTCAACCCCGATGCCGCACTTGTTTTGCTTGACCCTTTTGATCGTCCGATTGAGTACTTCTGCAATCCCTATGCTCCGGGAGATCCTTCGTCAGTGGATCAACGCAAGAGCACTGGGGTCAATGGTGCGACACCTCCCATTCCTCAAATGCGCCCTTCCTTGGCAGACATCATTCGTCTGCGTCCTTCGGCATTTGGTTCCGAATCGCAATTTGACGGCAACATTTCAGCCGACGTCTTTAATTCTCACGTGCAGGATCTTCGAGGCGACTTTTCTGCCTCGATCGCCGCCCGTACTGCTTCGTATGCGATCTTCAGCAGTGGAGCTGATGCGTCCTACAACCCTTGGCTGCGAGCTCATCCGCTCAATAACGACAACATCGTGGAGTTTGGTCGATGAAACGAGGTCTCACCCTTATCGAACTGGTCGTTGTGGTTGGCATCGTGTTGATTTTGGTTGCTCTGGTCACATCCAGTATCTCCTCCGTCATTGCCCGAGCCGAAGAGCGTAAAACCAAGACTGGAATGGAGCTGTTCGCGCTGGCCATTCAAGAGTACGAGTCCAGCACGGGGCGAAGGTTGAGCATGTCTGGGGTCTACGACGTGGTTCCAAACCCGAGTGGGAGGGCCTTTGACATGCGTCGTGGTGAAAGCCATTGCTTGACCACGGCTGAGATCAGTCGGGTGCTCCTTCGACACCAACCGTCTGCCGACATTTTGGGGCGGATTGACCCGTCTCTTATTGGGAATGTCCGGTTGAACAACGGGAACCGTCCCGTTTGGGTGCCCGACACCCCTCTTGAGTACACCTGCGACCCGGATCCCCGCGTCTTTGCGTCTCAAAGCGGCTTCAACGCCATGACCGCTTCCCCGTATGAGCCGACCACCAGCCCATACACCGGGGCCAATGCATTGGTGCTTCTTGATTCATGGGGCACTGCCATCCGCGCCGTTCACCCGGGACCAAGTGCTCTTCTTGACGCGTCGGGCCAGCTCCAAGCACTTGCGTATCCACCTGTTAACCAAAGCGATTTGACCGAGCCGCTTCAGCCCGACCCCGACAAGACGGTGGCTCGCCGCATCGAACGTTTGTACATCGGACGCGACAACCCCGATGCCTCCATCGTGTTGATCTCCGCTGGACCCGACCTGAAATTTGGCCGACGGGTCGATCCCACGTCGGGCCTTCCCCCAACTCCTGAGGCGTCTGGCCCCTACAACTGCTTCTTGCAGGCGTTGGACAACGTGTACAGCACTGAGGTCACCGAATGAGACGCCGCGGATTCACGTTGATCGAGTTGCTGGTCGCCATTGGCATCATTGTCTTGCTGAGTGTGATTGCCCTCGCCTCCACGCGGTCCCTGCGCGGTTCTCTGAGATTCAGTACGGCGGTCAACACCACGACTGCTCTCCTCGAACGGGCGAGGTCTGAAGCCATACGTCGTGGGGAACCAGTTATGGCGGCTTTTCGCCCAGTCGTGATTGGCCTTCGCGACCGAAACGGCGATGGTGTCACCAATGAGGCCGATCGCTCACTTGAGGACAAGTTTGGTGTTGAAATCGTCCTCCTGAGATGGACCGGCGAGACCGTGGTCTTTCAAACGTCAAGCAGCAGTCGCTACGCCGTCGACCGTTGGGTCCCGATTCCGGATTTGAAGACAGAACGTCTTCCGGCGGGCATGTCTGTTGCCGTTCCCAGCTACTTCAGCTTTGGCGACAACTTTGGAGACGACAGTTGGGTTTCACCAACAGATTTTTCGGTGCAACCGCTCGACTATCAGGGTGAAGTACCAGCCATCATGTTTGACGGGACTGGAGCGTCTTTAGAAGACAACCCCAATTCGCCAGCCCTCGGCCCATGGCTCGATTGGAATGACGACCGAGTGGTTCGTACCGACGGTCAGAACCGTGCCGCGAATGCATCCGGTGAATACTCCATCCCGGGCAGCACTGGCGATTTCTACCGTCAGTCTCGTTTCGACGACGAACCGTTCGCGTCCGTTTCATCTTTCTTGGCCGTTTTTGACCAAGCGGCCGCTCGCGCCCAGCTCTTCCCGGGACAAGACTTTGAAAATGGTGTCCTGATTGGCGCGGGAGCAAATCCTTCCTACGTCCAACGCGAGGGGAAAATTTTGCATCTCAATCGCTTTAGCGGGGTGGTGATGAAATGATCAGTATCGCTCGCCAAAATCGTGCGTTCTCGTTGATTGAAGTGCTCATGAGTATTTTTATTCTTGGCATTGGGGTAATCGCTATCGCGTCACTCCTCCCGGCAGGGATCAAGCAGCAGCAGAACGCCAAGAATGATGCGTATGGGCCAGTCGTTGCCGACAGCGCCTTGGCCACGCTACGTTCGCGTTTGAGCCCGGCCGACTTTGGCGGTGACGACCAACTCCGCGACACCACCGCGCCGGATGAGCTTCGATCCAGCGTCTTGAACTTTTTTCAATACTTGCCCACTGGAGACTTTGAGTGGACACGGCCTTCGTGGTGGTACGGCGGAGCATCAGGCAACCCATCACCATTGATTCCGGTAAGTCTGCGCCGTGGTGCGGTGCATCCATTCATTGGTCCCATCGGCTTACCTTCGTTCGATACGTTCTGGACCGAGGGGGCCGCCGAAGGGTTCGGCCTCAATTTCACTGGCGTTCCGGCTGGAGTAGCCGGCTCCGTCAACTTGCTTGCCAATCCCTCAGTCTTCCCCAGATACCTTCCGTCTTCTCCGTTTGATGGAACGCCTCCCGGGGTCTTTGATTACCAGGTCGATGACCAAGATCCAGCTGCCAACATTGATCTGCATTACTTCGTTTCACGCGAAGATCGATCTTGGCCCCAGGATTCTGATTCGCCTGAGTATTACTGGGACTGCGCGTTCCAGAGAAGCAATGGCACCGTACAGGTCGCCATTTTCGTGTACCGAGCTACCGAGCCCGACGGCAAGCGCCTCCTTGACCGTCCGACCGACATCCTTTCTGTCGGAGGCGGCAGCACGGTCACCGGATCTCCCCAGCGCCCACACGCGGTCCATTTGGACGAGCCCTGGGTGCCGGGACAGCGCGTTATCCAAATTGCCTCCGGGACACCGTCCCCCTTTGATACCACCGGCTCAGGTGATGTCTACCTCGATCGTCAATGGCAGGCGGGTGGCCAGTGGATCCTTGATGAACACGGCAATGTGCACCGGGTCATTCGGGGGCGTAACACCGCCAACGAACTCTTGGTTGAATTGTACGAACCAGTACCGGCTGTCCGACGGACATCGCCGTACTCGCCAGCGTTTTGGGACGACGACCCCAACTTTCCTCGGCTCGGAGACCCCGCCGACCCCGACCGTCCAGATTTTCCCACCGTGCCTCCTGAGACGATTGGCCCCGTGAGTCCTTCCGACGAGCAACTGCGCTACTGGTACCACACGGTTGATCGGATTTGGTTTGTTCCAGTGACCGATCGTTCAGGTCGGCGTATAGAGCCGGTGTACGTCACGGTTCGGGAGCTCTGATCATGAAGCGCGCCTTCACTCTCATTGAACTACTTGTCGCCATTCTCGTGCTCTTGGCCGTATTGCTTGCTGCAGGTCGTATCTTTTCCGCAACCACGGAAGTTGCTGGCATTGGCGAAGCCTTGAACGACAACCAGTCGGATCTCAATGCCATCGAACGCCAACTGCGTCAGGACGTGTCTGCCATCAGTAAAGAAGGCTTCTTGGCCATCCGATGCGTCAGTCTTCGCAACGATTGCCGTCTTGCCACCAATCCTGCCGGGGGATACCTCGATCCCAGCCTGCCGCCGGACGCCATCCTGCGTGCTGACCACATGGTCTTCTTTAAATACGGCTTCGAGGGCACCCAGAACTACCTGTACGGCGAAGGTGGCAACAAGCAGGGCGAAGGCCCAATCTCACGCATCTACTTTGGCCATGGCTATCAACTGGGCCCCGTTCGCAGGCAACCCGACGGTCCAGGGCTCGCCACCGTATACGACGTTTCTCCCAACCAAGGCAGTCAACTCGGGCCCATCGGCCCTTGGATGGATCGCGGTTTGTTGGGTGGTAATCGTCCGATGATTCGTCAAAACATGGGTCTCCCGCAAACCGGGTTCACCAATGCCCCCTCAAGCTTTTCGGTGCCACTCCCAGCATTCCCGGCTGAGCAATGGCTGCTGTGCCGCCAAGCTGTATTTATGGCAGACGACGATTACGGATTCACCAGCGCGAACCCGACACAAAATGCAGCCGACCCTTATTTCTATCTGAGAGGCGGGGGGGCTTACAACGGGAACAGCAATCCCTATTCCGGTGGCGTGATCCAGAGTCCATCGATCTTCCTTCGTGGATTTGACCCTGCGGGTTTTGGCGGATTTTCTCCGGCCACCAACGCTTCAGTGATCACCGGACGTGTGGACAGCAGTTCCATGGAGATTGACGACATGCGTCGGGGCATTTCTGAATTCGCCGACTTTTTTGATGGCGGTGATGTCGATGGGTCTCCGGACAATCGCCAACAACACTGGAATGCCGCCAGTGGATTTGTTCAGAGGTACGGCTTGTTCTATCCCCATGCCGAGCGTGCCACCTCAAACATGGGGCGTTTCTCTTTGCCGCCGACTCGTCATGTCATCTCGGCGGCATGCTCTGACGTCCGTATTGAGTGGACTTGGCCCTCCGGGGCTGGTCAAATTGATCTGGATGCGGATGGTCAACCAGATGATGCCGACAACGACGGATTTTTGGATCCATTCGAAGTTGGATTCCGTCACAGCGGTCGAACGCCATGGTTCCCGTTCATGAATCAAGCGGGTGAGTTCGGTGGGCTCGCTCTGCAGCAATACACCACGCCCGACAACGAGGACTCATGGTTTTGGAACTGGCAGCCGGAATTTGCTGACACCATTCCACTGGTGGGAAATGTCGAGCGGTTCCCAGATCCCGGTAGCCA
>CALDQF010000338.1 GCA_937911845.1 uncultured Phycisphaera sp.
CTTGGGCAAAGCCAGGCGTCCCCTGGCCCCGCTTCAGATCTTCCGATCCACATCCTTGAACTCGGTGTGGGTAGTGGAGCCGTGATCGTGTCTTTCCTTCATTCGCTTCCATCTGCGGTTGGTGTTGCCGTTGATGTTGAAGACGAATGTCTTGCCTTGGCACGGGAGAATGCCACTTCCCATGGTGTTGTCGATCGGATCACGCTTCAACTTCATGACGTGCGAACTCCCTTTGCCGGCGAGTTTGACGTTGTTGTTGGGAACCTTCCGTACATTCCAGATCATGAATGGCCACAGTCCATTGATCCGGGTGTGCTGAGCTTCACCCCAGAAAGAGCTCTTCGGGGTGGTGATGATGGTTTGACCATCATTCGCCCGCTGCTTGGTTGGGTCGGACAGGCCATGCGTCGAGATGGCATTCTTGGTCTCGAGCACGCAGCGTGCAGTGGTAGCGCTGTGACGCAACTCTTCGAACAGGCTGGATTCAGGGATGTTGAATCCATCGTGGATGAAGACGGATTCCCGCGGGCCACCTTTGGGGTTTGGCCTGGAGATGCCCACTTAGGCGTTGAATGCTGACTTCAAAACTTCAAAGAGCCGTGGTACAGGAATTGGCTTGAACAACACTGCGTGCATGCCTTCTTCCGTCGCGCGAAGAATGGAGTGCGATGGGTCGTAGCCGAAACCCGTCATCAAGACCACGGGAAGCTGAGGTTCAAGATCTCGGACGCCTCGAAAAACTTCGTAGCCATTCCGGTCCGGCATCCGGATATCTGTGATCACCAAATCAGGGCACTGGCCTCTGGCGTGGCATTCCTCGAATGCGTTGATGGCTTCCACTCCGCCGTCACATGCTGTGACGGTGACCCCATTGGCTTTTAGCAATTTGGTGAGGCCTTGAACGACGACGGCCTCATTGTCGGCCACCAAAATGTGGCGTCCTTGGAGATCTGGATCTGGCTGGGCAGGCCGCAGGTCCCGCTCGGTGGCCAGGACAGCTTTGGGGCCGGTGCCAGCGGCATCCATAGCTTCTTGGATTTCCGTGGCAATGGCTTTTACTTCTGGATGCCTTTCCCCAATCGATTCAAGCTTATCGAGGGGGTAGGCAAGAGCG
>CALDQF010000339.1 GCA_937911845.1 uncultured Phycisphaera sp.
GAGGTCACACCACAAACCCCTGTTCCCAACCCCAGACTTCGGCTTGATCTCAAATCGATTCAGGTATGGCCAAGACGTGAGCTGCGGATCGTGGAGACCGAGTCTGCGACGGTGTCCCCCAATCAAGAACTTGAGTTAACGCTCGAGGGAATTGATCCTGAAGCGGAACCCGTCGTAGTGACTGAAGTGTTGCCCGGTGGCGAAGTGGTGGAAGAAACGCTCACGGATGTGCTCCCGCGGCTAAAAATTATTCGCACGTTCGAAGGTCTAGGGCGATACCAATTGCACGTCCAACAAGGCGTGCTGGAAGCCCATCGAGATGTCTGCATTGTGCCCTCCGATCCGCTGAAAAACACACGCATCGCTTTCTTTGACCCTCCCGCCCCATTTGGAGACCTGCATCGATTTGCAACAACACCCCCCGTAGGTTCGATTGTCAGTCGTCCGATGAACGCAGCCAAGCGAGTGGTCATCGAACAGGACCGTACCCAAGTTGTGGATCGATCAACTCTGGTGGCCAACCTGGAGTTGGAACCATCTTTGGGCATTGGACCCAACTCTTTGACCGATGACGCATTCCAGAAAGCTGGACGACATCTCTTTTCCAATACACGGCACGTCGTCTTGGCCCCAGAGAACGCAACCGCTGGACCTGATGCCGCACGCTGGTACACCTTGAGCTCACTTTCGAGAGACAGCGTGCAAGCTGAAGGCAAGCTCCCAGGCTCAGGCATTCGGCAGCTCTTTCGGAAAGAGGGGTCGTTGTACATTTGGATTGACCAACCGGAATTCCCTCTGGTGCTGCCCGTGACAGAAGCAAGCGAACGCCGAAATGCCGAAGGACACGTGGAAATCTCCGGAGTGGCGGCCGGGAACATCGAATCCGGAGCCCGGAACATTTTCGTTGGTCCTTTGCGAGAACCCGAAGTCCTGGTTCTGCGTCAGGTCGACTTCGCCCAACCGGTGCAACTGACCCGGAACCAAGAAGTCAACGCGTCTCTTCGAATTCCGAACCCAAGAGACGTCATTTGGAAAGGGAAGATCCAAGCCAACCGATCAGGTCCCCTTCGACTTCGATTAAGTAAAAACAACTTGGAACTCCTACCCGGACAAGAAATCAATCTCCCGGTGACCGTGGAGTGGCCTGGATCTTTTGTTCAACATGGCCGACATCCTGTCAACCTAGAGATCCAAGAACCAGCTGGAGGCACGATTACCGCCACGCTCGAGGTTGAAGTTGCATTTCCCGGTCTCAAAGTCGAGTTGGTGTCAGACACCAGCATGATCATGGTGGCATCCCAGCCACTCGACACTCAAATCACGTGGTGGAATCAAAAGGCCAAAATAAAACGAGAAGAACGCCAGCGGCTTGTCCCAAACGAAGGTGTAGAAAGAGTGATCCCCACGAAAGCCACTCATTTCGATTTGGTTTCCGGGATCCGCACCATCCGCTACGACCTTCAAGGCATGCGTGACGGGGGTCGTTGACCCAAGAGGGTACGCCACAACACATCGGTCACTTGCCAACCGTTCACGCCATCACGCAATTCGATTTGCCACGTCGAGGCGATGGGACGACCACCATCCACAACACGAACTTTCAAATGCACCTGCACCCGATCTGATCGCAAGGTGGTGCCTTTGATCTGAAGGATGTTCCAAGAGGAAAAGCGGTATCGACCTGCCCGAGTGATCTGTCGATCCAAGGTGGAAAATCCCTGACGAGGCGAACGCTCATCGCCAACCGCCCACCCTGCTTCGGGATGCAAACGGCGGCGGGCCGCTTCGATTTGACCTTGGCAAACCTCACCCACCAAAGCTTCGACAACAGGAACCGCACGTTCTGCCGGAGTCTCGACCTGGCTCGCCGCCAACCACAATCCAAAAGCCATACCCAGACATCCAACACCAGCATGGCGTGGTCGGGTGTAGCCTTCGCGCAAGGCAAATCCGAAGAGAGCCAAACCAAGTAGCATCAATGGGGCCGCAAGCGGGTAGGGATTGGCCATAAGGGCATCAAATTCGACCATTGACCTCATCCTAATTCCTTTGAGGCCTTTTGCAGCGCTAGGATAAACATGTGGAAACATCTGTCCAATGCGATTTCCGTCGGGAATTCCCAATCTTCCCGCTTCGGCAAACGGTGATGTTTCCACACAGCGTCGTTCCCCTCCATATTTTCGAACCCCGTTACCGACAGATGTTGGACGACTCTTTGGACCGAGTTGGACAATTGGTGACCGCCACCACCCACCCTGATGCCGAGGAGGAGCACCCAGATGATCCCTCGCCACTGCTTCCGATGGGGTGCATGGGTCAGATTGTTGACCACGAACGATTGCCCGATGGGCGTTACAACATTCTTCTTCAAGGCCTATGCCGGGTTGAGATTGAAGAACTCAACGAAGCAACGGATGAACGGCTGTACCGCTTGGGGCGTTTGAACCCCATGGTTGACTCTGAAGCCGACCAACATGATCTTCCCGAAGCTCGGGACTTGATTCGCATCGCCCTGCAGGGTCCCGGTGTAGGCCGCATGTCCATGGCAGACGATTTGCACAACTTGCTTGACCGTGAGGAAGCGCCTCTTGACGCCATCGTGGACCTTTTGGCCCACCCGCTTCTGCGAGAGAATCGTGACCGAAGTGAATACTTGTCGCTCTCATCGCTTCCAGAACGCATGGGTCTGTTGCTGCGAAGGATGCGACACATCAATGCCTCGGCTCGACAGTTGATGGAAGATCGGGAATCTGATCAACCTGGAGCCGAGAATTGACGCAGCCCACTCTGTGACTCAACTCCCGTAAGTAACCAATCTTCAACATCCCAAGCCAGTTGGAATCCTGAAGCAGGGCTCAAAGCCGAACTATTGGGAGCGTGCCTCCGCAACAACTCCGAAAGGCCAGGGTTGTGCG
>CALDQF010000340.1 GCA_937911845.1 uncultured Phycisphaera sp.
GCCCAGCCGTTGCCCCAAACGGGCGGCCGCGGTCCGCAATGTGTCGACATTTCGCACCGGTACGCCCAAGTCACGCACACTCCCCACCACCAATTCGACGGGGCTTTTGATGTGGGCCGCGCGGTTGGAAGCGGCGTAAAAGTGCGCGCTGCGAAAGAGTTCGCCAAGAGTCTTTTTCAGGTTGTACTTGTTGCCTTTGAGAGCCTTGCCAAGTTGCACCACCACGTTGCGAACTTCGTCGCTTGGAGGCGTTTCGGGCACATCGTTCACAAATGCTCGGTAGATCTTCCAGGCGATGAATTCAGAACATGATCGATGTCCGAGCAGCATGTCGACGAAGTCATGGCCGTTCCACCGACCACTTCGTCCCAAGATGCGCTTGAGCCCGTTGTCGTGCTGGTCTTCATCAAAAAAGAATGCATTGTCCCGGTAGGTGTACCCCGTGAGCGCTCTAGCGCCTTCTTTGATGTCGGTCTCGCGATAGGGCGAACGCTTTCGGCCCAACAACTCCGGTTCTCCCAAACTGAAGAGCTCCATGATCTCCCGGGCCAGATTTTCATTGGGGAAGCCTTTGCGATTTCGATTGTTGTCAAGAAAGCGCAGCATCGCCGGGTCTTCAATGATGCCGTGGAGGAGGTCACCAAAATTGCCCGCGGCATGTTTTCGGAAGAACTGGTTCTGCCGGAACATGTGCCAGGAGTTTTCGACCGTGGTGTAGCTGGCGGCGAAGTGGCCATGCCAAAAGAGCGTGAGCTTCTCTTCCAAGGGCCGAGGCGATTCAATCATCCGGGAAAGCCACCACTGCTCGAACGAACGCATGGCGCCGCGGTCATCCCGTTCCTGCTGTTCTTGTTTTCGCCGGAAGGCGGCAATGGCTTCCTCATCACCGGCTTCCCGGGCTTTGCGGTACGACTCGTAGTCCGCGGCCGTGAGTTGCATTTTGACGCTGGGATCAAAAGTATCTGCTTGGACGTTTCGGTCGGGTCCACTCGCTGACTCGCCTTCAAAATCAACCAGCCAGTCGACGGCCCCATCCAAGCCCTTGGACAGCAGCCCTTGCACCATTCCTGGCGTTCCCCCAAAGCCTGCCCGCACCAGAAGGTGCCGAGCCGCGGCAAAATCGAAAGCATCGCGGGGCAGTGGGGTCAGGCGTGGCATGAGGGTTCTGCTTCGAATGTATCGGACATCCCAAAGAACCCCCAAGAAAAGTCCAAAGCGGCGGTATAGTGGGGGGTCCGATGCGTTCTGCCGCACGATTTCCGGTCGGAGCCCTGTTGCTCCTTTGCACACTGCACGCCGTGGCGGATGGCGTTCGCCCGTTGGCGATGCCGGTTCGTTTGGTCACAGTGTGGACTTCCGACCACCACGCTGATGAAGCATTGGCTTTGGCGCCCGCCGCCGAGTCCTGGGGCTTGGTCGAATCCAGCGCGATCTGCCCACGGGCTCAAGTAGAGGCCGTTCGGCCTCTGCTGTCTGTTTGGACCAGCCTTCCGCCTCCTAGCGCTTGAATGTGTTGATTTCGTGCGACTTCGGTCGCCCTCCGCATTCGCTTTTCTGTTTGAACATCATCTCCTGCGTCACCCACGCACTTTTTGAAGAGGTCATCCCATGGATCTCCCCGTCATTGGCCCTGTGTTGAAGAAAATTTTCGGTTCCGCGAACGATCGCATGGTCGCTCGTTACTTGCGACTGGCCAAGCAGGTCAGCGAGTTGGAATCTTCTATTCGCCCGCTCACCGACGCTGAAATCAAAGCCAAAACTGGTGAGTTCCGAAGTCGTCTGGCAGACGGTGCTTCGATTGCCGAGCTTACTCCGGAGATTTTCGCCGTGGCTCGAGAAGCCATGGACCGAGCGGTGGGCATCCGTGCCATTTTCGATCCCGAGCGGGGCTTCGACCCGTCCACTCTGCCCGAACACGTGCAGTCGTTGTACGCCGAGACCAAGTCGGTCATGGACGCAGCGGAAGCGATGGCTCCGGAGGGTGCGTTCCGTGGCTGCGAAGCACCGATCTCAGGGTGGTGTCATGTCGATATTCCCAACGAGCTCTACGAAGCCGTGCGGACCTTGCATCCCAAATCCAAACCACCCTTCCGTTCCCGTCCCTTCGATGTGCAAATCATCGGGGCCATGGTTCTTTCTGAAGGCAAGATTGCCGAGATGAAGACCGGTGAGGGCAAGACCATTGTTGCGCCCCTTGCGGCGTACCGAGCGGTCTTGGAAGGCCACCAAGTACACGTGGTCACCGTGAACGATTACCTCGTTCAGCGCGACCGCGATTGGACGTTCCCCTTCTTCCGGGCCTTGGGCATGACGGTCGGGGCCATTCACCCACAGCACGAACAAACGTTCGAGTTGAAGAGTGCGGCGTATCGATGCGACGTGGTGTACGGCACCACCAGTGAGTTTGGCTTCGATTACTTGCGGGACAACATGAAGCCCCGCAAAGAAATGCAGTTCTCCAAGACGCGAGAATTTGCCATCGTGGACGAAGTGGACTCCACTCTGATTGATGAGGCTCGCACCCCACTGATTATTTCGGGACCAGCCCACGACAGTCAGCCCCGGTACGAATTGGCCGATCGTTTGGCTCGCCATCTCATGCAAAAGCAGGGCGAGTGGGCCAAGGCGGACGACGAAGTACGCAAATGTGTGGAACGCATCGCGGGTCTCGAAGGGGAGATCAAGAACTCGGTGGACGCCGAGGCCGCCAAGGCAATGAAGTCTGAGCTTTCGGCCGCCAAAGATGACTTGCCCAAACTCGAAGCAACCCGAGATCAATTCACCCAGTACTACGAAGTCGAAGAAGACAAGAAGAAGGTCAAGCCCACCACAGCGGGTATTGAAGAAGCCCAGCGTGAAGCCAAAATTGGGTCCTTCTACCAAGAGCCCAACACGGACATGCCCCACCTGCTCGAGCAAGCCATTCGTGCCCACGCCGTGTATGTGTTGGATCGTGACTACGTCGTGATGCCCGATCCAGGAGATGGTCAGCCAAGCGTGATCATCGTCGACCAAAACACGGGCCGGAAGATGGTCGGTCGCCAGTGGTCGGATGGTCTTCACCAAGCGGTTGAGGCCAAGGAGCGGGTGCCGATCAAACCAGAAACCCAAACCATGGCCACGGTCACCATCCAGAACTTCTTCAAGATGTACGACCGTCTCGCGGGCATGACCGGCACCGCCGACACCGAGGCCACGGAATTCCACGAGATTTACGCCCTCGATGTGGTGGTGATTCCCACCAACTTGCCCATCGCGCGTCAAGATCGAAACGACGTGGTCTACATGCAGGCGAAGGACAAGTACGAACGCTTGGTGGATGAAATTGCCGCGTTCCACGATTTGGGACGGCCCGTTTTGGTCGGGACCACCAGCGTTGAGAAAAGTGAAATGCTTTCTCAGATGCTGACGCAGAAACACAATATTCGCCATGAAGTCTTGAACGCCCGCCACCACGAACGCGAAGCCGACATCGTGGCTTCGGCCGGGCACCTCGGGGCCGTCACCATCGCCACCAACATGGCGGGCCGCGGCACCGACATCAAATTGCAGCCGTTCAGCCGAGAGGCGTTGGTCGACCACTGGAAGAAACGCAATGTGGCTCCCAAGGACGTCCGTGCGGCCGATGACGACGAGACCGTTCTCTCCGGCATCTGGCGACATCTGTCGCGACGTGACACCGGTGATGCTTCTGATGACATGTCGGCCAACCGTTTGGCGGTCATACGAGAGTGGATCCAGGAAAATGGTGTCGAATTCATCAAGCCTGAAAAAGCCGAGCGCATGACCGAAGACCAGTGCCTGGCCGAGCTCGACAAGGCGGGGTATTGCGCTTTGCATCGCATCTCGTTTGCCGACAACACCCGCGATCTTGGTGGGCTGCACGTGATTGGTACCGAGCGCCACGAGTCGCGCCGCGTCGACAACCAGTTGCGTGGTCGATCAGGACGTCAGGGTGATCCTGGATCCAGCCGCTTTTACTTGTCCCTCGAAGACGATCTGATGGCGATGTTCGCGTCCGACCGGGTCAAGAGCATCCTTCGGGCCACAGGCATGAAGGAAGGCGTGGCTTTGCAAGCGAAGATGTTGACGGGATCTATCTCGCGTTCCCAAAAGAAGGTGGAAGAACGCAACTTCCTGATTCGAAAGAACATTTTGGAATATGACGAAGTCATGGATCACCAGCGCCACGACTTCTTCTCCGGCACCAGCCTCGACCGCATCGCGCGCAGAAGTACGGTGCCGATGCTGGTTGTCGCGCGCGATGAATTCAGCCCGTACAAACGCGCAGTCTCCGCGCTCGACTTCTCGGTGTGCTCGTGCTGTGCGCTGGAAAAGGCCTATTGCCTGCTCCCGCCCACCGCCGAGCTGCATGCATTGCATGTCTATTGCCCGGAGAAAAGCAGCGCGAAAAAGGAATTTGGAATCATTCAAGCTCAGTCTTGAAAAATTACGATGATGTCTTTACTAAACGCTTACAAAAATAAAATTATTAATATACACCCTTCTCTATTACCAAAATATCCTGGTTTTGATACTCATAACTCAGTTTTAAGAAATGGAGATTTAAAACATGGAGTAACAATCCATTATGTTAATGAAGTTTTGGATGGAGGTAAAATTATTGCTCAGGGTGAAATATCTGTTGAAGCAAATGAAACAGCACAAGGTCTTCAAAAGAGAATTCATGCGATAGAACATGTTATGCTTCCTATGGTAGTTTCAAAATTTGCTGATGGAACAATAAATACAAGTAAAATTATCTATGAAAAATTTATATAAATTCATTTTTTCAATTATA
>CALDQF010000341.1 GCA_937911845.1 uncultured Phycisphaera sp.
TGACAGGTGTCCGCGAGCCGCGAGAACGCGTCCCGGGATCGCTGGTTGCCGCCGTGTTGGCCATGCAGGGCGGGGCTGAGATTCTCAGGGTCCACGACGTCTCAGCCCATGTGCAAACTGTCCACGCTTTCGTGGCGGCGAGGAATGCCGGATTCGAAATTGGGCAGTAGGATTCGACCCTCCCCAACGACCATTAGCCCCCCCAAATTACGGAGACCACCATGTCCGAACTGCAGTCCATCGATGCTTCCAACTTTGACAGCTTGACCGCCAGCGGTGTGGTCCTGATTGACTTCTGGGCCGAGTGGTGCGCCCCATGCAAAATGCTGATGCCCACCATCGAGCAAGTTGCCTCCGAGACCGCGGGCAAAGCAACGGTTGGAAAAATCAACATCGATGACAGTCAAGAGTTGGCCTTGAAGTTCCAAATTTCCTCCATCCCGACGTGTGTGCTCCTTCGCGATGGTGAAGAGGTTCAGCGCTGGACCGGTATTCGTCCGGCCGATGAGTACGTCAACGCCATCATGGCCAGCGCCTGAGCATGCGAATCTGCATCCTTCTCATTGTTTGTTTGCTGACAGGAAGCCTCAAGGCGGCTGATCCTGTTCGTCTTGACGACTTGGGAAGATTGCGATCGGTCTCGCAACTCACCCTCGACCCCTCCGGAGGGCGAGCGGTTGCGGTGGTCGATGGCTTTTCGGGCGTTGACCCGCAAGCCAAGAAGACCCGCGAACTCTGGCTGATCGATCTGGAAGACGGTCGTTTGCCGCGGGTGCTGACCCAAAGTGGTTCCTGCAGTCAGCCCACTTTTTCCCCTGATGGGGCCTCGTTGTTCTTCTTGCGGGAAGGCAACATTTGGCAGCTTCCAATGTCGGGGGGAGAATCTCGGGTCCTGACTTCGTCGGGCGATGTAGGACAGTTTTTGTGTGCCCCCGATGGTCAGTCGTTGGTTTTTGTCCAGCCACGTCCCCGGCCGTCGCTGTTGGATGAGGAGTCCGATCCCAACGGTGACGTGGCCCAGCGCCGGGCCTGGTTGCGTGGGCAAGAAGCAAGCGGCCGCGTTCGACGGTTCACCGGTCCTGAATTCGTGGGGGAGGAAGAACTTGCCGATGCATCGGTCGACCGCCAGCTGGTCCGATTTGATCTCACCACGCAAACTTCTCTCGTCCTTACCCCGGAGAAAGGCGACTACGCCGAGCCTCGCTTCTTGCCCAGTCAAGAAGCGCTGGTGTGCTCGGGCCGCACCGATCCTGAATCAGATCCGGCCATCCGCCGAGATCGTGGGCTGTGGAAGGTTCCCTTGGATGGCAGCGGTCCGGCACTGTTGTTGCAACGAGCGGGCACCATTTTGTCTTCGCCTCGTCCTTCGGGAGACGGCAATTTGCTTGCCTTCACCGAACTTGACCTTTCCAACGAGTCGTACACCCCAGTCCGTTTGGGCGTTGTGGGATTGGGCAGCATTCAAGATCCGCCTTTGTGGTTGACCGGTCCGGAAGGGCACGATGTTCGCCCATCGGGAATCAAGTGGCTGACCGGGCGCGGGACCCTTTGGTACACCGCCGCCGAACGTGGAGGATTCCCCCTGTGTTCGATGGGGCTGGGACTCTTGGAACCAGACCGAGTGGTGTCTGAGCGTGAGGGCATGCCCGTTGGTGTGCACGCGTTTGATGTGCTGGCCACCGAAGGTGGTTCGGTCCTCATTTGGTCCGAGACCGCATGGAACGACCCCTGTCGTATCCATGTCCGTGATGCTTCGGGTGTGCGTGAGGTCTGGCGACCCAACGCCTTCTTGGAAGATCGGGCCGTGGCCAAACCAGAGCGGCTGACCATGACCCGGCCCGATGAGTTGGTCGTTGAGGGTTGGCTTCTCGATCCTCCCGGTCGCGATCCGTTGTCCACCGATGGGGTGCCCATGGTGGTGGAAATCCATGGTGGGCCTTCGGCCATGTGGGGGCCAGGGGAACGCACCATGTGGCATGAGTTTCAGTGGCTGGCCGGACTTGGTTACGCCGTGACCTACGCGAACCCGCGTGGATCTGGCGGCTATGGCACCGCATTCCAAGCCGCGAACCAGCAAAACTGGGGTCCAGGCCCAAGCGGTGATGTGCTGGCGATTTGCGATGCGGCTCTCGAAAAATCGTGGATTGACCAAGATCGGCTCTTTCTGACGGGTGGTTCGTACGGCGGCTACCTCACCGCGTGGACGGTGACTCAGGACCACCGGTTCAAAGCCGCTGTCGCTCAACGCGGGGTCTATGACCTGCCTGTCTTCTATGCGGAAGGTCGGGCTTGGCGACTGGTGGAAACCGCCTACGGTGATCCGAACGATCCTGAGATTGCTGAAGTGTTGCGCCGAGACAGCCCAGTGGCCCAGGCCGATGCCATCAAAACTCCTTTGTTGATCCTGCACGGGGACCGGGACCGTCGCACCGGATTTGTGCAGTCGGAGATGCTCTATCGGGCCCTTGAACGCCGCGGGGCGGCCGTCGAGTTGGTGCGGTGGACCGAAGCGAACCACAATCTCTCGCGGACCGGCCCCATGGTGGATCGAATGGATCGATTGATACGGATCGCCGACTATTTCGACCGCTATGACGTCCCCAAGCGGGATTGATCGACTTATCCATATCTTTCAATTTGCGGTGCGGCGAAACCGCCGCGGTTGTCGTGCGTAAAGGCTGCATGGTGCAAAGTGACGCACCATGGAGATTCCACGCATGAATCACGCCGAAGACCACCACGATTCCGCCAACGACCGCCGCCATCGATTGGGCCAACTTTTGGATTTGGCCCAGAACTACCGAGGGTGGACCCGAAAGCAGCTTTCAGCCGAATTGGGGCGTGACCCCACCAAGTTGGTGCCGGGTTCAGGCGTGCCCAAACTCGATGTCATCATCGCTTTGGCCAAGACTCTGGATTGGACACTGGATGATGTTGTCGCCCACCTGTGGTTGGACGAAGCGACAATCAGTGAACCCAATTTCGAGGGTGATTTTGAAGCGTTGGACGCGGCCGCCCAAGCCGCCCACCGTGCCGGTCGATTCCACGACATGATCGCTTTGGCTGAACAGGCCTACGAGGCGGCCAGCAACGACGAAGAGCGTGCTCGTGCGTGCAACCGCCGCTGCGGTGGTTGGGATGGCATGGGGCGAGCCACGGACGCTCTGGAGGCCATTCAAGATGGTCTTCGACTTTCGGCGGTTTCGCCGGAACGCCGACGCATGATGCAGTCCAATTTGGCCAACGCGTACTACAGCTTGTGGCGGGTGTTGGAAGCCCGTTCCATCGCGGCTGATCTCCTCGAGTGGTACGAGGCAAGGCCACCACAGACCATCCGTGATCGGAAGACCGAAGCGTTCGCGTACTACGTCCGCGGTCACGCTTCCCGACGATCGCTGACTGCTGAACCCGATCTTGCCCCGGTGCATGCGGTGCGTGCGAAGCGAGATTTGTCTGCGGCCATTGGGCGGTATGAACAACTGGCTTTGGAAATGGGCGATGTCTCGTATTCGGGGATCGCTGCGACGTGTCGTGGAGGCCTTCTGGAGGTCGAGGCGTTGTGCGGAGATCTCGATCCGAAGCGGGCTTTGGAACGGTTCCAAGAAGGCTTGGCCGACTTGGACGACACTCCCGGCGACCGCTTGGAGTCGGTGGGTTGGTGGTGCGTCTTCGGCTGCAATGTTGCCTTACGCACCATTGAAGACGAGTCTTTCCTGCAGCGGTCCATGGCCATTTTCAGCATGAAGGGCGAAGAGATTGCCGACCGGCTTGATTCGTGGCCCCTGCGCGAGCGGTTGTTCACTGCGGAGCACAGCCATCGGGTCCGCGGTCGTCAGGGGGATGCGTTCTCGCCGCCAATGCTGATTGATGACTTGGACATTCGTACCATCACTGGAACCATGGCACGCTTCCCAAATTTCCGAGCGACTGGTTGGTCCATTCTTCAAGAGGCTGATGTTGTGGCCAAGGATGGTGGCCGTTGATGACTGGACGCATGTGTTTGGTATTGGGGATGGGACTTGGCGGGGTCCAGTCCGCGTTGGCCGAGGGCAAACGCCCTCCGCCAAACCCTGATTATTCCCACACGAATCAAGATCACTTCGGAAATCCTGGTGGTGGGGTACCTAGAGATCCCAAAGGCCCCAACTACCAGCACACCAATCAAGACGGCATGATGCCTCCGGAAGGTCCACCTGAAGGCCCACCAGACGGGGAGGAATCCCGTTTGGGTGATCCCTTTGAATTCCCATTTGACGTTCCCAACTCAACCCTTGGCCCGACATCGGTGCTGCTGGTTGCAGAACGGCTTGGGGGCACGCCTTCGTCTTGGGCCGCCAATACCCCACGCCCTGAGGCCGGATCGTCACCCGGCCTGGGAGTGTTTGGTCAGAGCACGGTTCCCGGTCCCGCCGGGCTGTTGCTGTTTCTGGTCGCGGGTCGTGGTACGGGGCGGCGTTCGCGACAAAGCCTCTGAAATCAGACCACCGTTCATTGGTTTGGCGAAGCCTGCGCTTGCGGGTATGATTGTCTTCCCGCAGTTCAGGCTGCAACCCTTTTGGGGCTATAGCTCAGTTGGGAGAGCGCTTGCATGGCATGCAAGAGGTCGTCGGTTCGAGCCCGATTAGCTCCACTTAAAAAGCACGCTGCCCAATGAGGCGGCGTGCTTTTTTGTGCATTCACTTTTGTGTTGCTGCTTTCAGCGTTCAACCTTCGAACGCTGGGGGGTGGGGCAGTCCGGCTTTCTTGAGGAGGCCGTTGATCTTTTTGACTTTCTCTGCCATGGGATCACGGGGGTCAAGATTGTTGTAAGCCGTCTTGCCGTCCGCGCCAATGATGGCCACGTGCGGGATGCCACGTACTCCGAAGTCGGGATTGAAGACGTCTTCTTTGGCGAAGGCAATGGGCCAAGTGATATCCATGGCTTTGACGTATTCGGCCATTTGGGCAAACTCTTCTTCATTGGTGGCACACTTCACTTGACCGCGTTCATCTCGGAAATTCACCGCACCCTGAGGGCTGGTGAGACCGAGGACGGTGACGTTGTAGCTCTTGTAATACTCGACCAATTCCTTGACTTGTGGGAATGAGCCGACACAGGGTCCACACCACGTCGCCCAGAAGTCGACCACCACGACATTACCCTTCATACAGCAGAAGCAGTTCCATTCCTTGCCCATGGAGTTCCAGAGGATCTCCACTTTGGGGGCGTCGAAACCGACCAACTCACCTCGGCCGGCGGCACCTTTGAGCGTCTTTAAGGCGCCGTCCATCATGCGCTTCTCCCGGCCTTCAGCCGCAGCGGCCACGACTTCGATGGCGGCCACCAGCTTGCCGTGGGCGGCTTTTCGGGT
>CALDQF010000342.1 GCA_937911845.1 uncultured Phycisphaera sp.
GTCGCGTGCACCGCGGTGCGAACCTCAGGGAGGACTCCCCCCTCCCGCCAAGGTCACAAGTGCGTGTATTCCAACAGGTTCCGAGCGATCTGCAACCGCGATCTTTTTTGCAGAGGCCGCGAAGATCCACACACCATCCACAAAACCCCCGCCACAAGGCACAAACGGCGAATGTGCGGCAAACCTGCGATGGGTAGTGCATATCCTCTCCCGGATCCATCCACCCCGCACCCACACTCCCGCCCCTTTGTGCACAGGCGGAACTTCGCGGCAACCCCAATGGCAACCGCGCTAGCATCGAGCCATGGCTTCCCTTGTCTGGTTTCGACGCGATCTGCGCACCACCGACCACCCCGCGCTCCTCGCCGCAGCGGCGGGAGAAGGTCCTGTGCACGCGGTGGTGGTATTCACGCCGGAGACATGGCGCGTTCACGGGGTCGGCGCGAACCAACTCACGTTGCTGTGCCGCCGCTCCCAATCGCTTCGAGCCGAGCTTGAAGCGCTGGGCATTCCCCTGCACGCCGTGCACGCCAACACCTTTGCGGCCACCCCAGATGCATTGTTGTCATTGGCGAATGACATCAGCGCTGATCGCCTGCACTACGGCCACGAACACGAAGTCGATGAACGCCAGCGCGACGAAGCCGTCCGCTCGGCGTTTGAGAATGCTGGGATTCGCGTGCACGCCCACCACACGCAAACGCTCCTCCCCCCCGACGCGGTGCAGACTGGAACCGGAGGCCCATACAAGGTCTTCACGCCCTACAAACGCTCGGTCCTCAAGCAATTGACCGCCGAGGAGGATCTGGCGGTGGATCTTCGGCTGCAGGCACAGCCCAAACCGCGCGATGCCATCGGCACCATCCCCGATGCCATCGAAGGCGCCGGCTCCACCGTGGAACTCGGGGCTTTTGACCTGAATGAACAAGAAGCCTTGGGGTCGCTGGAAGCTTTCCTTGCCGAACGAGGCGGCCACTACGAAGCCCAGCGCAACTTCCCCGCCGTGCCGGGCACCAGCGCTCTGGGCGTGGCCTTTGCCCTGGGCACCCTGTCGCCACGCACCGCCTATGCCCACGCCCTCCGCCGACTGACATCCCACCCGAACGAAGCCGAAGGCCTCGACACGTGGATCAGTGAACTGGTGTGGCGCGACTTCTACCGCCATGTTCTCTTTCACTTCCCCAGGGTGTGTATGAACCGGCCCTTCGATCTTTCAACCGAAGCGGTCGCATGGCGCAACAACGAAGATGAGTTCCAAGCCTGGTGCGAAGGACGAACCGGCTACCCCTTGGTCGACGCCGCCCAGCGCTGCTTGGTGGCCACCGGCTGGATGCACAACCGCCTACGCATGGTGACCGCCCAATTTCTCACCAAACACCTGTTGGTGGATTGGCGCTGGGGCGAACGGTTCTTTGCCCAGCACCTTGTCGACTACGACTTTGCCAGCAACAACGGGGGCTGGCAGTGGTCTTCCTCCACCGGCACCGATGCCGCGCCGTATTTCCGAGTGTTCAACCCCATCAGCCAAAGCGAGAAGTTCGATGCGGACGGTGCGTTCATTCGAAAGTGGGTCCCCGAACTGGCCGAGCTGCGCGGCAAAGACCTCCACGACCCGTCCCGCATCGCCCCGCTCTTGCGATCGGATCTGGACTATCCCGAGTTGGTCGTGCCCCAAAAATTCGGCCGCCAACGGGCAATTGATGCATTCAAGACGGCCCGGGCGTCGCTTTGACCAAAACCTTTGGGTTTGCGAAGACCAAGTCCACATCCTCCGAACCGTGCAACTGAAAGGCGAAGTGCCCCTCGATACCAAGCGCCGGGTCCCGCAATTGCAACGCCCGCTGGCCGTTGAAGTCGACGGCCACCAGATCGCCCACGCAGTGGATTTCATAGCGGTTGGGCCCTGGTTTGAACTCGTGTGGCCATCCTTCGCTCGAGGTGGGGTGCACCCAACCCCGGCCGTTGGTTTCGTAAAGCCCCGCCGCCCGTCGCCCGGGACGACCGTCCACTTCACACTGGATGCCCGTGATGCCGCTGAATCCACCTGGTTTCGCGCGGAAGTAGACCCCGCTGTTGCCGGCCGTCCATTTGCAGTCGACCGAGAGCACAAAGTCCTGCCAAGGCTTGGTGCTGAACAGCAATCCGTATTCCGGATTGGATTTCACTTGGGTGCCGCGGGCATGTTGGGGGGTGGTCGTCCACGAGCCGCCGCCCCGAGGGGCAAAGTCTTTGGTGAAATCTAGGGCCCGCCATTCGTGCCGACCACGGTCGGTGATTTTGATGTTCTTCCACTCAATGTCGCACGAACCAGAGTGCACTTGCAGCGCGATGACGCCTTCAACGCGATCGGCATCGAGGTAGTCGGCCACCGGCACGCCGTTCACCCACGATCGAATGCGCGGCCCTTCGCACACGATGCGGTAGGTGTTCCACGCGCCATTGCGGAAGGCCGCTTGGGCTTCGGGTCGACCTTCCACGTTGTGTCGCCAGCCCCCAAAGCGCTCTCCGTAGACCCCGCCCGACCAGCGACGCTCCGAAGTGTCCACTTCAATTTGGTAGCCGCTGACCGCGCGACCGTCTTCAGTCACTTCGCTGCGAATCTGAATGCCACTGTTCCCCCCCGGCTTGATGTGGAGGTCGACTTCGAGTTCAAAATCGCCGTAGGTCCGAGGCGAAACCAAAAAAGAATTCACCGACTCCCCCCCACGGCCGATGAGGGTCTCACCATCCATCACAAAAGCTGCGGGACCCACCTTCGTCCACCCGGCGAATGGCCCTTCGGTAAAAAGCGGGTCGGCGGCCAGAATCAGGGCTGAACCCACGATGGAGCAAAGAAGCATCATGGCGGCATCCTAGTGGGCATCTTCTCGGACTTTTTGACTTGGAACGTCCGAGAATGTTGCAAATCTTGGCGAGATCTTGAATCGTTGCGGGCGTGGACGAAGAACTTGGAGTGGCACCACCGCCACCCTCTGTACTCCCTCGCGAAAGGAACCCCATGCCCTTTGATTACGAACGATTCCGTGAACGTCTCTTCCCCGCATTGCTCGCGGGCGACCGGCGCCAAGCCCGCTTGGTGGCGGCCAATGCTCGAGAGCAAGGTGCCAAAGCAGAAGAGCTCGTCACCCAAGGCTACTTCCCCTTGTTGAAGGAACTCGCCGCCCTGTACCGGTCGGATCGGGTCTCGATGCTCGCCCACCACTACGCCACCCGCATTTTGCACAACCTGCTTGAGAGCTCTCAACTCGAGTTCAGTGTGCAAGAGCCCAACCAGCGACGGATCCTCATCTTCTCGGGATCTGCATCCTTGGAAGAATTGCAGGGCTTGATCGCCGCTGACATCCTGGAAGCCGCCGGCTGGGACGTGCGGTTCGGCGGTGGCGGCATTGCGGCCGACGAAGTGCTCCAAGAGTGCGGCCGTCAACGCCCCGACGTGCTGTTGATCTTTGGTGCCAACCAACAAGACGCACCCAACGTGCGTTCGATCATCGACACGGTCAACACGGTTGGGGCCCATCCCAACATGAAGATCGTGGTCGGTGGCGGCGTCTTCAGCCGAACCCAAGAACTCACGGGCGTCTCGCTCGGTGAGCAAATTGGGGCCCACGCAGAAATCAACAACCCCAAAGATCTGGTCGAAGGCCTCGAAGTCTTCTACGGCGAAGAAGTCGCCGTGAAAGTCGCCTAAGACCCTTCACTGCTTTGCGAAGGACGCCACGGACGCGCTTAGCGCGTCCGTGGTTGTTTTTTAAGGGCATTCAATCACGCAAACGTTGGGCCGCCGCAGAAACTCGATCCAGCAACGGGGAGGCATCCAAGCCACTTCCGACCGCTTCCTGCATCCAGGCGTCCGGGGTGACTCGACCGATGCCACAGATCCGCAACGTTTCTTCCGCCAAATCTCGACCTTCGACGAACGTTCTGATTTGCTGGGCCATGACCAGGCCAATCACGTAGTCGGCGAGGTACAGGGGGTACGCCACGGAATGCTCATACGCGGCCATCAAGTGATAGGGGTCGTCGCCATACCGGTCACGGAAGAATCGATCCCACACGCGCCCGGCTTCGGCGACCACTTCGTCGCGAAGTTCCGCCGGTGTGGCTTCGGGGTGTTCGTACAACCACCGCCACACCCGAATCTCCAGCAACGCCGGTCCGGCAATCTGGCAAGCGTTCAGCATGCTGGTAGCCGCGGCAATGTCACCGGCCCGATCGCCTGACTCCGCAATCCCAAGAACCGCACGGGCTTGGTGCTGGTACAAAAAGGCGAAGGCTTCGGTGCACGCGGTGTTGGGCACCCCACGCAAGGCGGGACGGGGGCGATGCGTTGAAATCACTTGCTCGAGGCAGTGCCCGAGTTCGTGCATCCCTGTGTCGAATCCATCCCAGCCCAAGGTGTCTGGCAAGCGATTGGTGCGAAGCCAACTGTGGAATTCGGGCAACGCCGGCCGAACGGCATGCCCCGCGCCACGGGCAATTTCCACATCGATGCGGGTGCCCAAAAAATCCGCCTCATCGTCAACAAAGCCGAGTCCACGCAGGACTTCCGGCAGCGCGGCATCGAACGCGTCTTCGTCAGGGAAACGCTCGGCCACGATGGCGTCCAGTTCACGGCTGGGACGATCGTCGCCCAATTCTTCGAAGTACACATCGTGGGCTTCATGCGGACGCCCGAGTTTGGCTACCACCACATCCAGCAGATCGTTGCGGGCTGCGGAATCGAGCAAGGTCTCAATCAACGCCACGACTTCGGTCTCGGGGATTTCTCGCTGCAAATCGAAGCGGCGTCCCAGGACGGTGGGATGTTTTGGGTAGTACGGATCCAGCTCTTGCTGAACGCGGAATTGCGCCAACCAGTGCTCGTACCGCGCGAGGTCTTCGGCTTCGTTGGCGACGCCATCGATCGTGTTGGCCGCAGGATCCCACTTCTTCTGAGCGTCTCCCTCCCACACGGTCGCGGGGATTCGACCTTCAATCGCGCGGCCCATCACGGAAGCCAATGCTCGCTGCACCGGCAACCCTTCGGCACCATCGCCGTAGCGTCCACGCAATTCTTCCCTCACCAACCAGTGCCACAAGAGCTTGCGATCGGGCTCGAAGGGGGCTTGGCCATCCGCGGTGACCACGCCGCCCACCGGAATATGCTGCTCGCTGACCCACTTGCTGGCAGCGTGGCCGATGTGCCGGGAACGCTCGGACAAATCGGCCGGAATGCGGGCCCCGAACGCCAGGCTCAATCGAGCATCAGCCCACTGGTCGCTGCT
>CALDQF010000343.1 GCA_937911845.1 uncultured Phycisphaera sp.
GGTGAACTGGGGTCATCGGTGGGCAGGTCCATTTCGGTGACGTGATGGCCCGCCGTGCGTAACGCTTCGCTGATCGCTGCGGCGGATTTTTGGGAGATCATGGCCTCCGCATCTGGCCCGCCTGAAAGCACGGTGATGTTCAGTGGTCTTTGGAATTGGGCCATTGGACCACCTCCGGAATCAAGTTCACCTTGTGGTGCTCTGCCACCAGCTGTTGCACTTGGTGCATCAAATCCATGACCTCTCCAGAAGTTGCTTCGGGTGTGGTCACAATGAAGTTGGCGTGTTCTGCACTAACCGAAGCCCCGCCCACACGCATCCCTTTCCCTCCGGCTTCGTCAATCAACTGGCCTGCGCTGCATCGATGCTCCCCGATCAGGGGGTTCCGGAAGGCGCAGCCACTGCTGGGACTGTTCGCGCCGAGCGGTTGGGTGCTTGCTTTTTCAGCCATGACTTTTTTGAGCTTTCGGCGCATTTGCCTCGGATCTCCAGCCCTCAGTTGGAAGGTAGCTTGGGTCACAATGCCTCGAAGCTGAGACCGACGGTACGAGAATTGGCATTCTTTGACCGTCTGCTCATATGGCTTGCCGTTAGGAAGGAAGCCCGAGCACCGGCTAAGGGTGTCACTGATTTCGCCCCAACGCCCACCCGCATTCATGGCCAGAGCACCTCCTATGGTCGCAGGAAAGCCAGCCAATTGCCACAATCCATCGAGGCCGAAACGAACGGATTCTGGGATGACCTTGCGAAGATCTGCCCCGGCTCCGGCATGCATTGTATTTCCGTCAAAGGAAAAGTTGGTGAACTCACCCTTAAGGCGAATTACCACCCCAGAAACACCACCGTCGGAAACCAGCAAGTTTGACCCAAGTCCAAGCACTCTGACGGGAATTTGGTTGGCATGTGATTCAGAGAGGACGCGAACCAGTTCGTCTTGCGTTTCGATATCGATCAGGCACTCGGCTGGCCCGCCAAGTTTGTTCCAACAATGCAGAGACAATGGTTCGTTCAGATGCTTTTTCACGACGAGTGCACCCATGAGGGGCCAACCGAGCCCACAGGTCCGGCGCCCATCACCACCAGCAAGTCTCCTCCACAAAGCACAGAATCCAGTCGAGACACCGTGTCTTTTAACGAATCGGCGGCGAGAGCGTTGGTGCCTTGGGCGCGGAGTCGATCCACCAAAGTGTGTTGGTTCACAAGGTCTTGGGCGGATTCAGAATCGCGAACAAAATAAATCTCAGGCACAATGACCATATCGGCCGCGCTAAACGATGACGCGAATTCGTCGAGTAAGAATCGCGTTCGACTGTGTTGGTGGGGCTGAAAGACGCAGACCAGGCGACGGGGGGATTCTGAGGCCCGAAGTGCCCGTAAGGTTCGGTCAATTTCAGTTGGGTGATGTCCGTAGTCATCCCACACCCGTACTGGTCCAGAGTTCAAGATCTTGGTGCCCACAAACTCGGTTCGCCGTGTGAGGCCCGTGAACTGGCCCATGGCTTCGAGAACCAGGGTTGAATCAGCGCCAGCCCACAAGGCCAAGATCGCAGCGGCTCCGGCATTGAGTGCGTTGTGTTCGCCTGGCATGAGGTTCCGCCAACGCAAGTGGGATCCCGGCCCTTGGAGATCTACTTCCTGCGTCTCCACTTTGAATTTGATCGACCAGTCCGCTTCACTGGAGAGTCCAAAAGTTTCCACTCTTGCGTTGGTGCCCCGCGTGACCTCACGGCGGTGAGCTCCATCGTGCGCGATCAGCAGCCGGCCACCCAGTTGGGCGTCGGGGATGTTTTGGGCGAAGTCTGTGAAGCCTTGGATAACCCCTTCAAGGTTGTGGTAGACGTCCAGATGGTCTTCTTCAACATTCAAAATAGCCGCGTGTTTGGGGCGGTGGGCATGAAACGAGCGATTGAATTCGCAGGCCTCAGCCACCATTAAGCCTGGAAGACCCGCCATGGGTCCGATGGGAATTTTTGCAGCACCCACTTGGCTGCCGCCGCCGAGTTGGGGAACTTCGGCCCCAATGATGAACGAGGGTGCCAAGCCGGCGTGAACAAGGGCGTGACAGCACATGGCGCAGGTGGTGCTTTTGCCGTGGGTTCCGGCGATCGAGATTCCAAATCCCTCTTCCTGCAGCCTGCCTAGTGCATCGGCATAACGGATGACTTCAAGCCCGCGGGAAGAAGCTCTCGCTAGGACTGGGTGGTCCGCGGGAAGCGCGGCGGTTGCGATGACTAAATCGGTTTCTGGCTTCAGTCCAGCGGCGGTTTGGTCGGTGGTCACGGTGATGCCGTCTTGCTCGAGTGCTTCAGTGATTGGGCTTGGCACTTGATCTGAGCCTGAGACTTGGGCGCCTCGAGCATGCAGCACTCTGGCCAAGCCACTCATGCCGCATCCTCCAATTCCAATCAGTTCAATATGCCGGCCGGTCAGGGTCATTCGTTGCGGTCCCGGATGCGCTCCGCGGTCGGGAGTAGGCCTGTGCGCTTGGCAGCGCGTTTGCTTGGACTTGGGTGGGTTGACAGGAATTCTGGAGTGCGTCCCGTTTCCTGTTCCATGGCTCGCCACAAATCAATTGCGGCTTTGGGTTCGTATCCCGCGGCAGCGGCGATGTAGATGCCCAACTCATCGGCTTCGTGTTCGTGGGCTCGAGAAAACGGAAGCGCGACTCCCAGGCCAAAGGCCGACTCAGCCATCCGCATTTCCCGATCGTTGAGTTCCCCGTCGGTGGCGGCCAAGACCACTTGGGCCGCTTGGGTTTGGCTGAGCCGCTCGGTGCCGTGCCAGGCCAACGCGTGGGCAATCTCATGTAGGATGGTATCGCGGATATGGTCGGTTGCAGCATGACGAACATAATGTCGTGACA
>CALDQF010000344.1 GCA_937911845.1 uncultured Phycisphaera sp.
AGGGGATTGGGATCGCCCACGATGGTCCGCCGCGGATCGAGTCGATCCACTCGAATCCGACCCGGTCCCACCTGAACCGAGTAGAAAGAAATTCCCTTCTTTTCTCCACGGCAACATGGGCAATTGACCCTCTGGTGGGGGCAATAGCCGTCGTCAACAAACTGACGAACGGTGGCCAGCGAGGGGACAACGTTCCATTTCGACGAAGGCACTTCTCGACGGTGGTCACTGGCAAACGATTCAACTGCGGTACCGAGGGCTCGAATGTTGGCACCACACAGTTCGTCGCGGCTGTGCAGTTTGGCCCCCCTGCCGAGAGCCAACAAGATCGATGTGGCCAACAACAGACTGGCGGCCACCCCAAAAAGATCAGGCAACCGGAACTGGAACCCGCTGCCAAAACCACCGCCGGTCGAGATGGATGATGGGGTTACCGCAGAACTGGGGGCCGAAGGTGCGGGCGTTGCTTTGATTCGGGCCAAAGTGGCATGGACCAACACGTCCTCCGCAGGAGGCGTTTCGCGGAGCGCTTCGAGTGGTTGCAGGGCGTCCAGCAGTTGCTGAGCCTCTTCGGAATGAGGCTCCCATCCTGAATCAACGAGCTCATCCAAGCCTGGAAGGTTGGGGTGATCCTCAGGGTGGCCTGACGAATCATGCTGGTCATCAGAGGGTGTCGGCGGTGTTTCACTCATCGCTCAGACTCCTCGCCCCAAAGCTCGCCAAAGGCTCGAACCGCACCGTGCAAGCGGCTTTTGACGGTCCCGACGGGGATGTTCAAAATATTTGCCACTTGGGCATATGGCATTCGCTGGAAATAGGTCAACAATAAAATTTCCCGTTGGGCGTCACCCAGTCGATCAACCACGGCCCGTACGCGCTTCGATTGCTCTGCGCCTTGCAATGGGCTTTGGGGATCCTCACCATTGGAAGACATCAAATCAACCATGGACACTGGGTCGTCCGACCCGCCAACCGGCGTATCCAAAGAAACACTTGGGCGACGACGCAACCAACGCCGGGCATCGCGAGCTTTGTTGGTGGCGATGGTGTACAGCCAAGGCTTCAAACGCCGGTCAACATCGAAGGTGGCAGCCGACAGGTGGATCTGAAGGAAGGTCTCTTGGAAAACATCCTCGGCCAAAGCTCTAGAGCCAGTAAACCGCATCAGATAGCCAAAGAGCTCATCACGGTGCCGACGGATCAACTCATCGATCGCCCCAGGTTGACCATCAACGTGAAGCTTCACCAAACTTTCATCAGATTCGGCTTGGAGATCAACTGGCACGCTTTGTGCCATGCTATCGATCGAATCGTCGCTGCTGCCAAAGGCATGCAAATGAAGTGCGAAGCCCGTCATAGAGGTGATACGCCACCGTCGAGAAGGGGTTCAATTCAATCTGAAGACCCCTCATTTCGCCAAACTGCCCAAGGGTCCCCTTCCCAGGAATACCGCGCGTTCGGCAAGTCAGCCGCCCCGTCTTCCCCGGTGCATCGTTCACAGAACTGCACGAGCTCAGCGGCCTGCTCAAGAGACAAACGATGGGACCAACGACGCCCGTCTGAAGCCAGATCCACCTGCACCATGCCCAAGGGGCATGGCGTGGTCAGAACAACACTCTTGGGAGGCGCATCCAGACCGAGGTCTGTAATTTTGGCCGCCAAGTCCGACTGGTCTTGTTCCGAAAGCCGTCGAACGCAAGGGATCGGCCCCGTATCTGTGGTTTCACCAACCCGGCCGAAACCATCAAACCCGTACCGGAGGGTCTCTTGGTCCTCGGGAACAGTGATCACGCAAGCCAGCCCCGGGGAAACCACCGGAGAGCGGCAGCTCGCCAGGAGCATCCCAACCATCACAATGCACCATCTTGCGAGCACATGACAATTGTAAGGGTTTGGCTCCAAGGGCCCCTCCCGGATACCCTCGACAATCTATGGACGCCTCTCTCCGATGGATCAATGCCCTTTTGGACCGCCCCGTGGAGTGTGAGGAGGCTGCAGACCTCCTGACGCGAGCGGGCTTCCCCGTGGAACACACTGAACCCGTGACCACCCGCATGGGGGAAGACATCCGGCTGGATGTGGAAACCACCTCCAACCGTGGTGATTGCAACGCGCACTTGGGCCTCGCTCGAGAAGTGGTTGCCTTGACCGATAGGCAACTCAAGGATCCAACCCAACTGGCACCGGCCGATCCCGTCAGTTCATCGGATGCGGGCGTGGTAGTGGAAAACGAAGCCCCCGAAGATTGCCTGGTGTACCACGCGCGAATTATCCGCGAAGTCAAGGTGGGGCCGTCGCCCGATTGGCTTGCCGCCCACCTGGAAGCACGCGGTGACGTGCCACGCAACAACATCGTTGACGCCACCAACTACGTGCTTCATGAACTTGGCCATCCCGTTCACGCTTTTGATCTGGACAAACTTGAGGGCGGACGGATCAAAATCAGGTACGCCCAAACTGGGGAAACCATGCTCCCACTTGGCGCTGATGCCAAGGAGATCGAACTATCAGCCAAGGATTTGGTCATCGCAGATGCCGCCAAGCCCATCGCGCTCGCTGGAGTCAAAGGTGGGGCTGCTTCCAGCGTGGATGAGAACACCACCAACCTTTTGCTTGAAACGGCAACCTTTACGCCGAGCGCCGTTCGAAGATCCAGCCGAAGACATGGCATTTCCAGCGACTCTTCGTATCGATTTGAACGTCAAGTCCCAGACCGACAAGTTCCCATCGCCTCCGAACGGCTTTTGCAGTTGATTCTTTCGGTCGCGGGCGGTGAGGCCGCACCTCCAACCATGGTGGGCACTATCGCTGCGGCCCCGACCATGTCCTTGCGTTTCCCTCGGATCAAAACCATTCTCGGTATTGACATCCCCTCAGAACGGGTGATCGAAATCTTGGATGCTCTGGGTCTGCAGCCGCGCCAGGACGGCGACACGGTGTCCTGCACCGCTCCTATTGGTCGGGCGGACCTCACCCGAGAAATCGACTTAATCGAAGAACTGGCCCGCATCCATGGCTTGGAATCACTTCCGATTGAGGATGCGGCGAATATCAGAATTCGTCCCGCGCAGTCCACCGAAATTGCGCGTCGCATGGTCCGTGACATGCTGGTTGGATTCGGTGCATACGAGACCGTGTCCCACACGCTGGTTTCAGAAGCCGCAGCAAATCGATTCTTAGATACAGAACATCGCAGCTTGCGAGTCGATGACGAACGAGCGGGTGGGACCCCTATCCTCCGTCCTTCGTTGATTGACACCCTGACCACGATTGCCGGAAGAAATCTCGATGCTTCCGGCCGGAAGGCCGCGCTTTTTGAAATTGCGGCCGTCTTCCATGAAACCGGGAATGGGCATGAAGAACGAACCGCAACCGCCCTGCTCATGCCCTGTGAGGATGAAGCTTCATTGCAACCCATCCGCGGCTGCATCGATCGGGTCGTCAGCATGCTCACTGGCAAGATTCCACATGCCATGGCGGCGGATCGCATTTGGTCCGCCCCAGGAGCAGATCTTCAGTGGCAAGATCGTCCTATTGGCCATGTTGGACTCTTGGCTCCTGAAATTGTGTCCGCCCATGGGCTGGAGGGACAATGGGCGGCATGCGAATTGTTCCTGGAACCTCTGCTTTCCCATTGGCCACCAGAAATCTCGGTGTCCCCGCCACCGGCCTTCCCAGCCATCGAACGCGACTTGTCGTTGGTTGTGTCTGACGATGTTCAGTGGCATGCCATCTCATCCTTGATCGAAGGCCTGCAACTGCCAGCTTTTGACTCGGTTGAATACGTGGGGGTCTTCCGGGGCAATCAATTGTCCGCGGGACAAAAAAGTTTGACACTGCGACTTCGATTCCGAGCTGAGGATCGGACGCTCACCCATGAAGAGGTGGACGCCCCCGTCGCTCAAGTGGTTGGAACCTGCGCAAGCCAGCTTGGCGCGGAACTGCGGCAATGACCGACTTTCGCCTCGAAAGTCTGACGCATTTTCTCGAGCAACTGGCCGCCCGCTCCCCAGCTCCCGGAGGCGGCGCGTCGGCCGGGGTGACCGTGGCCTTGGCGGCCGCCCAAGCGGAGATGGTTGTCGTGTGGACCAAACCAGAACAACCAGAAACAATCGAACACTTGCAACACGTTCGAAATCAAGCGCTGGATTTGGCCGTACGTGATGCAAATGCTTACAGCCGCTGGAGCGAATTGCAGAAAGAACGACCGGCTGGTGATCCCGAGTTGCAATCAGCAACCGAAAATATTTTGCAGATCCCCGCAACGTTGGCGACTTTGTCACTGGAACTTCTTCGTGAGTGCGTCCGCTTGGCTCCGAAGACAAACCCTCGTCTTGGATCAGATTTAGGGATCGCTGGTCAGCTCGCGGCGGCGGGCGTTCCTGCGGCCGGATGGAATACGAAAGCCAACTTGCACTTGGTCCAACCAGAGGTTCGAGAAGGCATGCAACAGGCCATGGCCCAGCAAGAAAGCGAAGCACAATCGCTCTTGACCCAACTGAACGACTTCCTCTCGACCTGATTGAACCAACCACTCCAACCCAACCGATAAAAGGGTCGATGGATACGCCCAAAAAATTCCTGATGGTGGTCTATCGCTGCTGCAACACCTATGGCCGATTGACCCGAAATCGGTCAAACACGGCGTACGAAGGTCGTTGCCCCAAATGTGGAGCCAAAACCAAGGCCATCATTGGAGCCGAAGGGACCAGCCGAAGGATCTTTCAGGCGGGCTGAAGAATCAATCTTCCGGTGCGCCCTGCGCCACCATCTCGCGGAACGTCTTGGTGAACTTTTGGCTGATTGGTCCCACTTTTCCGTTGCCGATGATTCGGTCACCAATTTTGGAAACGCCGATGACTTCGGCGGCGGTCCCCGTCAGGAAGATCTCATCAGCGTCGTACAGGTCTTCGAGATGAAGCGTCCGTTCCAATACTGAATGCTGACAGGCGGGTGCGACCGTGTCGATCACGAATTGACGGGTAATACCCAACAGAAATCCTGCATCAGGAGCCGGCGTGGAAACCACTCCATCTTTCACAACAAAGATGTTGTCACCCGTTCCCTCAGCCACTTCACCTTTTGTGTTCAGCATGATGGCTTCGTACAAACCTTGCCGAAGCGCTTCACATTTGGCCAAGATGTTGTTGAGGTAGTTCAAGCTCTTTACCGACGGATCCAAGCATTCGACTGGTATGCGGGGTCGTTCGGCGACGATGACTTTCATGCCATCGCGGTACATCTCTTCCGGATACAAACGGATGCTGTCGGCGATGCAAATCACACCTGGTTCTGGACAACTGAATGGATTCAAACCCAAGGTGCCTTCACCCCGGGACAGAATCAGACGGATGTAGCCGTCTTGAATGTTGTTCGCGGCCACAGTCTGCCGGGTGAGATCTTCGATCTCATCAATACTCAGCTGCGGATCCAGATGAATTCGTTCGGCGGACTCCATCAAACGCACCAAGTGTGAGCGAAGTTTGAAGATTTGGCCGTTGTAGATCCGGATGCCTTCGAAGACACCGTCTCCATACAAAAAGCCATGATCGAAGACGCTGACCTTGGCTTCAGATCGAGGGATCAAGTTCCCGTTGATCCAAATCAATCGCTGATCGGTGGTGGGAGCAGAATCGGAACTTGATGCGGTAGCGGCGGAAGATTGAACCATCACTCAAAAAGTGTAGTCATTCACGACATCGCCCACCGTGACATAGCGATTCTTGGGCCCAAACAGCCGATAGAAGAACGTGATTGTCCTTTTTTGCATCCTGATTGGCCTCTCAGAGGGCCACCCCTTCGACCTCGCGGAAAACCGCTGCTTTGAAACGTCCTTGGCTGATCCCTCAGAGAGAGCCGATTGGCCGGCGTACATCACCAGCGAAACCGAAAATGGAAACCGCTTGCTTCGCGTTCAAGCCAATTCGGGCGCCGCAGCCTTTCGACTCGATGGGCCCGAAGCTTCAACCACCGGACCAGCCACCCTTAGGGTTCAAGCTCGGGTGACCAACCTCGGTGCAGACCAAATCATGCTGGTGGCCATTCGTGGCGAGTCGGAAGTCTCGCAGATCTTGACCACCGATGGAGAGCATGAGGTCAATTTGCCCATTCCTGAAGGAGCAACGCCGCCCTCTTTGTGGTGCAAAATCCTGCGTCAACATTTGGGAGATGAGGTCACACCACGAACCCCTGTTCCCAA
>CALDQF010000345.1 GCA_937911845.1 uncultured Phycisphaera sp.
GTCCACACCAAGTTTGGCAACGGGCAGACCATTTTCCAAGATGGTGCCATCCGCTTGAATGACCGGGATGGCATTGGGGTCCATCGTGATCATGGCGCCGCCATCATCCAGCATGGGTTGGCCGCTGGCGGCGTGGACCAAGCGTCCTTCGGCATCCACCATCAGGCGGCCGTCTCGGGTGTATTCGGTGGTCCCGGCGGCGCCTTCAACGCGGAGCCAGCCGTTGCCTTCTAGAGCAATGTGGAATGGATCTTCGGTGCGTTCCATGGGGCCAGGGCGAACATCAACCCGGTTGGGAGCCGTGAAGAGTCCACCACCGAGCCGAGCCAAGAGGGCGTTGGGGCCAAGATCAGGCGCATCGGGGGCCGCGCTGGAGGCCGGTCGCTGCATGGCCAAAGCAAAATCTGCCTGGAAGCCAGGTGTCTCGGCGTTGGCCAGATTGTTCGAGAGGGTGTCCAACCTGTGCAATGCGGCGAGGGTGCCCGAAGCCGAGACTGACATGCCGTAATTCATTGCGAGCGCCTCCTGCGTCCAGTTGGCCGCGGTCCTCCATGACCCACGGCGTAAAGAGAGACTGTGCAAACCCCATGCCGTTGGCTTTCTGCGCAATATGTGCGCATTGCAACGGCCCTGCATCACAAAGATTGAAGGAAATCGCATTCTGCTGCGAAGTTGGGGGGCGGCAGTGTCGATTTGAAGTTGATGGCTTTGGGCATGTCAGCGCGGACTCCGGTCGATGCCTTCCTGCACTGGATGCAGGTGGAGGCCGGGGCTTCTCCACGGACTCTTGAGGCCTACCAACGTGATCTCCGGGGGTTGACAGGATTTCTCAAGCGGCGCGGAATCCAAGATCCCAACGCTGCTTCTCCAGAAGACATTGAGGCGTGGGCTCGATGGCTGGCCAAGCGAGGACTTGCCGCAACGACCCGGCGACGCCACATGGCAGCCGCGCGATCCTTTTACAAGCATCAGCGGGCGGAAGGACGTTTGTCGAACGATCCGCTGCGCAGGCTCGATCCGCCGAAGCGCCCGCAACGCTTGCCACGGGTGGCGACCGCCAAGGAGGTGGCCGCCATGTTGCGGGCTGCGGCCGAGGGCAGCATGCCCGTCCGAGACGTGGCCGTGTTGGAAGTGTTGTATGGCACGGGCATTCGGGCCAGTGAAGCTGCTGGTTTGCGCTTGCGCGACCAGATCCCAGCCCAACGGGCGTTGCGGGTGATGGGGAAAGGGCGAAAAGAACGCATTGTGTTGTTGGGTCAGCCTGCAGTTCGGGCCTTGGATGCTTGGCTTAAAGAACGTGCGATCCGCGCCTCGGGCAAGGATGAAGGACGTTTGTTCTTGTCGCGGACGGGTCGACCCATGGACCGCAAAGCGCTGTGGAAGCGTCTGAGAATCTTGGCCGACGCGGCGGGGGTTCGCACCATGCATCCACACCGGTTGCGTCATGCGTTTGCCACCGACCTGCTTCGTGGGGGGGCGGATCTGCGAGTGATTCAAGAGCTCTTGGGGCACGCTCGGCTCGAGACGACTCGGATCTACACCCATCTGGCGCCCTCAAAATTGGCCGAAACGATCGCTCAGCACCACCCAAGGGCCTAAGACCCAAAAGAACCGAACCCACTCGTTCTTTGGCGGCATACCATGAATCTCTATGCGTGCGCCCTTTGTTCTTGCTTTGTTGTGTTGCTCCTTGGCCTTGGCCGATCGTCTGGTTCCAGAATTGGACCCGGGTCGCTTTGGGATGTTGGAGCGTGAATTGCAACTCAACCGAGACCAAACTGGCATGTTGCGTGCCGCACGCTTGGCCTATGTCTCTGAGCTTGATTTGATTCGAGAGGAGCGGGCCCTAGCACTGTCGGCAGCGGGACAAGATCGCATTGAATCGGCCCTTCGGGGTGAGTTGATTTTGGATCGAACCGAACGACGATTGCTCCAAGCGGCAGTTCGTCAAGCGGAAGCCCCATTCCGACGGCGGGCGGCCCAAGAACTGGACACCCTGATTTTGACCGCCGCCATTACGTCACCTGAAGATGGGAAAGAGGTCGCCGAAGAAGCGTTCCGGGCCCTTCGCCGCGAAGCCTGGCTGCAAACATGGGGGCTGGGCACCAAAGGTCGAGCCGGGGGCGGCGAAGGCGTGGATCTGCTGCGTCTTTTGGACGACGCGCTTCGCCCCGGTGGCGCTTTGGCTGGTGGATTGCGCGAGGACTGGGCCCCTTTTCTTTCTGACTGGTCCACCGAGATCGACCAATATCTGAACGGCCCGGCTCTTGATTTGGCTGACGCTTTTGATCGTCACGCCATCGCCAAGTTGCAAGCTGTTGGAATTGCCGAAGCCGAGTCCTCCCTTGCAAGTCAGTTGGCCACGTTGGAAGGCATTCATCGTCGCCACGCCGAAGCGTTGGCCCAGATCATCGAAGCTTCGGTGGACCGAGCCGCTGGGTACCGTTGGATGCAGTCGGTGTACGACGCGACGTGGCCTTGGATGGGCATCGGCACGGTGCGGCGTGAAGCGCTGTGGATTGCCAGCACCATCCAAGACCAAGCGGTGGTTGATTCGGCCCTGAGCTCGCTTGCGATGTCAGAAAAATCGTTGCAAACGTTGGTTCAATCGGTGGTTGAAGAGGTACGTTCCCGCCGTGATTCTGAGGGCCAGGTGTTGAACCCGCTTTTGCCTCCAGTGAATGGCATCCCGAGCCCCGCTCGTATCGCGTTGCTGTCCAAGACCGGCGCGATTGGAGAGGTGGCGAACGAAACCAGCCACAGTCTTCGCATGCTGCTCACCAAAAATCAGCGATTGCAGATGGAATCTGACCTTCTGGTGGGCGATCGCCGCCGCCGTTGACCAAATTTCGCTGTCGGGTGGATACCATTTTTGCCCCTGCCTTTTGGGGACCGGAGCCCGACCATGCATTCTGAATTTGAAATCGAAGCCATCCATGCCCGTCAAATCCTCGACAGCCGGGGGAACCCAACTCTCGAATGCGAAGTACAACTGGCCGGTGGTGCGGTCGGCGATGCTGCGGTGCCCAGTGGCGCTAGCACCGGCGAGCACGAAGCCGTGGAGCTTCGTGATGGGAATCCCGATTACTACCTCGGCAAGAGTGTCGAGCAAGCCGTTGACAATGTGAACACCACCATTGCCGGTGAGCTGCTGGGACTTGATGCTCGTGAGCAAGGCATGGTGGACATGCTCATGCTTGAAGCAGACGGAACCCCGAACAAATCAAACTTCGGTGCGAACGCCACACTTGCGGTTTCGTTGGCCACGGCCCAAGCGGCCGCCATGCAGCACGGCATGCCTTTGTGGCGTTACGTTGGTGGCGCTCGGTCCAATGTGCTTCCCGTACCAATGTTCAATATTCTGAATGGCGGCAAGCACGCGGACAACACCGTGGACTTCCAAGAGTTCATGGTGCAACCATGGGGCTTCGACACGTTCGAAGAAGGTCTCCGCTGCGGCGTCGAGATTTACCATCACCTCAAGAAGGTCTTGAAAGAGTCCGGGCTTTCCACCGCCGTGGGTGATGAGGGTGGCTTTGCCCCCAACTTGGCCAAAGCCGAAGACGCTCTGGAACTGATCGCCAAGGCCACCGAAAGCGCTGGGTACAGCTTGGGCGAGCAAGTGTTCATTGCTTTGGACCCGGCCACCAGTGAAATGGTTGGCGAAGCCAGGAAGCAAGGCAAAGAAGGCTACTGCTTCTTTAAGAGTGACCCGTCACGGGTGGCGTCCACCGACGAGATGATCGATCTTTGGGCGGGTTGGTGCGAGCGTTGGCCCATCCGATCCATTGAAGATGGTCTTGATGAAAACGACTGGGACGGCTGGCGGAAGCTTACCGAACGTCTCGGTGACAAGGTTCAGCTGGTTGGCGATGACTTGTTCGTGACCAATCCCAACTTCCTTGGTCGCGGTATCGAAGAAGGTTGTGCCAATTCCATCTTGGTGAAGGTCAACCAAATTGGAACCCTGACCGAAACTTTGCAAGCTGTCGCCATGGGTGCTCGACACGGTTACGCCGCGGTCCTTTCTCACCGTTCCGGTGAAACCGAAGATTCGGTGATCGCAGATCTGGCGGTCGCCACGAATTGCGGTCAGATCAAGACTGGTGCGCCGTGTCGTTCCGATCGGACCGCGAAATACAACCAGCTGCTTCGCATCGCTGAGCAGCTTGGTGACGACGCGGAATACGGCAGCGTCACTTGGACCCGTTGATTGCAACTTGAACAGTACAAAAAGCGGGGCCCATAGGGCCCCGCTTTTTTTGTTGTTGATTTGTTATTCGGCTTTGACGCCTTCAAGGCTGACGATGATCTTGGTCGCATCGCCCAATGATCCGTTTTCAACCCCGTATTTCATGCCGAAATCAGATCGTTTGACGGTGAATGCGGTCTCGAATCCAACCCGATCGCCTCGGCCAACATTGGCTCGTCCCACGAAATCCATGTCGACTTCGACGGCCTTGGTGACACCGTGCATGGTCATTTCACCCATCACCTTCCAGTCGTCGCCCATTTTTTTCGCGCTGGTGCTTTTGAAGGTCATGGTCGGGAACTGCTTGGCGTCGAAGAAGTCGGCATTCTTGAGGTGTCGATCGAGGGATTCGTTGCCTGAATCTACACTTTCGATCTTGATGTTGACATCAAAGGACGGGCCATCTTCGTCATTCCAGACGATGGTGCCTTCGAGTTCGTTGAAGCGGCCATAAAAGTTCCCCGCCCCCAAATGTTGCACTCGGAAGATTGCGGTGGAATGCACGCTGTCAATATTGAAAGTCTCGTTGGTGTCGGTGCTCGACTTGGACGCCAAGGCCAGAGGGGCAAGCGCCAGAAGCAGCAGAGTGGTGATTGCACGAATCGACATGGTTTGAATCCTTGTGGTGGACTGGTCTAGAACAGAACTGAACGAAGCAATCCTAGACCCGTCAAGGACATTCAGAAGGCAAGCTGTCGATCTTGCACCAGCCGGTGCAGTAACTCAGCTCCCGGTATGACTTGTCGGTGAGCAAAGGCCCGGTGCAGCGCTGCGAGGGCGATCCCATCCTCTTGAGCCACGGTCGCCAACATCCCAACCACGATCCACCGTTCGGGGACGTCGACCCGGTTGGCGTCTTGGCTCGCATCGCGCAACAGTCTTTTCAGTTGATCTTTGAGGGTCACTGGTTTCCAATTCATGCACACCCATGGATCATGCTCTAGCACTCTCAGCAATTCGGCTTGCATGCCTGAGGTGTTTCCTCGCAATCCCTCGCAGAGGGCAAGACCAAGCCGACTGTCG
>CALDQF010000346.1 GCA_937911845.1 uncultured Phycisphaera sp.
GTGTACCGGTGCCGCTGCGGCACGATGCTTCACCTCAGGTGCAGCCTACGCGAACGGCGAATTCATCCAAGTGCACCCAACCGCCATCCCGGGAGCGGACAAGCTTCGCCTGATGAGTGAATCGGCTCGGGGTGAAGGCGGACGGGTTTGGGTGCCCAAGACCCCCGGTGACACACGTGACCCACGTCACATTCCCGCCGAAGAACGGTGGTATTTCCTTGAAGAGAAATACCCGGCGTACGGCAACTTGGTCCCCCGCGACATTGCCTCCCGCGAAATCTTTAGCGTGTGTGTCGATGAAGGCAAGGGCGTGCGTGGCGAGAACCAGGTCTACTTGGACCTGACCCACAAACCTCGCGATTATCTCGAAAACAAGCTGGGCGCTATTCTTGAGATCTATCGAAAGTTTGTCGGCGAAGACCCCTGCGAGCTGCCCATGCGAATCTTCCCGGGCGTCCACTACTCCATGGGCGGACTTTGGACAGAATACACCGCTACTTCTGACGGCCAACTGATGGAATACGGCGCTCCCAATTCCATGATGACCGGCATCCCTAGCCTCTTTGCCTTCGGGGAAGCAAATTACCAGTACCACGGCGCTACCCGACTGGGAGCAAACGCGCTCCTTTCGTGCATCTTTGACGGTCTCTTCTGCGGTCACGGCGTGGCCAACCACGCGCGTGAGAATGCCGAAAGTGATGCCGACGACACCCTGTTCACCTCCGCCGTGGACGCCGAAGCCAAGTTGCAATCCCGCTTGACCAGTTCGAATGGCAACGAAAACCCGTACGCCATTGCCAAGGCCATGGGGGATGAAATGACGGCAGCTGCAACGGTCGTGAAAACAGAAGCAAGAATGATCGAAGCCTTGGATGCGATTCGAAGCCTCCAGGAACGAGCATCGAATATTGGCCTTTCGGACACCGGTCTTTGGACCAATCAGAACCTCTCGTTTGCCCGAGCTGTTCCGGACATGTTGGCACTGGCTGAAGTCATGCTTATGGGAGGTATCGAACGCAAAGAATCGCGAGGCTCTCACTACCGGACAGATTATCCCGACCGGGTGGACGAACCCTTCTTGGCCAGCACCGTGGCCAACTGGAATGAGGGCAAGCCCTCGATTGAATTTGAGCCAGTTCAGCTCGGGATCGTGGAACCTCGGGCTCGAACTTACGGCAAGAAGCAGACCGCGTAAACGCATTCGGCGGGGGAACCTTCTTTACGCTGGCCAGATCCAATCCGTCAAAAGATCCAAAGCGACCAGCAAGGCCACGAGTCCGCTGGACATGATTTTGGCGAACACTCCTGCCAATCGTCCGCCGGCCGCCCAAAAAGCTGGACGCAACGCTTCTTTTTTGCTTCTTGCGGCGAACCATGTCTCACCGGCGAAAGCGCCAACGAAAGCGCCGAGCATCGCCACCAAAATGGCCCCGACAACAGGTGGAGGAACAAACAGGCCCACCACACCTGCCACCAAAGATCCGATGACGGCCCCCCACATGCCTGGTTTCCCACCGCCCCCCTTCTTGGTGGCCGCGATACCGAGCACATGCTCCACAACTTCACCGGCCGCGGCAACGGCTACAGCAGCACCAAGCCACCAAAGCGAAACCGCGCTGCCACCGGCAACGTATGTCCCCGCACACCAAAGCAGAATCACCCAACTGCCCGGCAGTCCCAGGGCTGCAAGCGGGACAACCAGCAACAAGAGAAAAAGAGTGACCAACAACCACAGGGCGTTTCCTACAACAGCCCCTGAAGGTAGAACATCAAGCAGCCAGTCCATCACATCAGTTCTCCAATAACCTGATCTGCCAGAAGGAAGCCTTGATCGGTAAGCGTGAGCCGTTCAGCCCCTCGATCGAGGAGGCCGCGATCAACCATCGTCCGAATCGTTGCGTCTCGAGATGTACCGGGCCCGGCCTGGAGGCTCTCGAGTTCGTCAAGACGAAGCCCTTCCTGCAACCGCAATCCAAGCAGGAACCTTTCAGCACAATGCAGTTTGGCGGTGCGCATCTCCACACTCTCCAGGGGGCACCAGCCGGAAGATGAGAGGTAGCCCTCAAGGCGGGGTTGGTTTTTCCAACGAGCATCAGAAAATTGTCCAGATGAGCTCGGCCCCAACGCCCACCACGGT
>CALDQF010000347.1 GCA_937911845.1 uncultured Phycisphaera sp.
CTCTTCTTCGGGCAGCGCTTTGCGTTCGTCGACATAGAGTGACACCAACACGGCTTCCTCACTGAGGTACTTGGCCACAGTCGGATTGGGCCACACTTGTTCCTCCATCTTCCGGCAATTGACGCAGGCCCACCCGGTGAAATCGAGAATCATGGGCTTGCCCTCTGCACGCGCTGCAGCGAGGCCCTCTTCATAGTTCCTGAAGCGGGCTTCAATGTGGCCTGACGTGGCGTGATCACCTCCTGACCCTCCGTGGGTACCACCACCGACACCGCCGCTGCTTTCGGCGTAGAACATGGGTGGTGGGAATCCGGAAATCAGATTGAGCGGGGCGCCCCACAGGCCCGGCACCATGTATATGGCCAGCACGAGGAATGTTGTTCCAAGGCCCCATCGCCCGACGCTCAGCCGCTCCAGTGAAGGCCCCCTTCTCGTGACCAAAAAGTTCGCTCTCCAACAAAGGACCCGGCAAAGCCGCACAGTTGACGGCCAAGAAGCCACCATCTTTTCGGGGCGAATGCTCGTGGATCCATTTGGCCGCCACCTCTTTGCCGACGCCTGACTCCCCCGTCAAGAGCACATCAGCGTTGGCTTCAGCGATGACTTCAAGCTGGGCCACGATGTTCTGCATTGCGGGAGCACTGGCCACCATGTCGGTTTCTTCGGATTGCCCCGCTGCCCGAAGGGTCTGGTTTTCTTTCCGTATGGCCCCATGCTCGAGCGCTCGAGAGACTGCCAATTGCAATTCATCTCCATGGAACGGCTTGGTCACGAAGTCCCAAGCACCAGTCCGCATGGCCTCAACTGCTTTCTCAATCGAGCCGTACGCCGTCATCAAGATGACCGGCAGGTGTTCATCTCGCTCTCGGATGGCGTGCAACAGCTCCAGACCATCCATGCCGGGCATGTTGTAATCCGATAGCACCAAGTGAACTGGATTGGTCGCCAGTTTTTGGAACGCAGATTGCCCGTTGTTTTCGACGAGATAGTTCTTGACGCCGAGTTCATCGAGACACTGGGTAAGAATGCCTCGGCTGGTCGACATGTCGTCGACAACCATCACGCGCAGAGAGTCTTTCAAGCTCATCGTTTTTTCCTCGTGTTCTCGTCTTGGCTAACCGTGAGTGAAACTAGCCTGGGGTATTGACGTATGTTGTGATGCCGACCGTCTTCAAATGTTGTGATGCCGGGCCGGACATTCGTTCTGAGTGACCTATAATAACGTATTGTGCACCCGCTTCATGCAACATCTTAGCGGATATTTCACCGGTATAAGCTCCTTGGGCTTCCACCGAGACATCTTGAGCACCCAAACTTAAAGAGTTTGAATATTTTTTAACCAGCTGGTGCATTGATTGCAACAAGACTACCGGCGGACAAATAACAATATCGAGCGAAGCATCGATCGGAAACTCAGTAGAGGCAAAATGTTCGCACAAAGCGTGATCGCCATTCAATTTCCAGTTTCCAGCTATTAAGAATTTACGCATACGCATCACCCAAAATGGCTGGCAATGGTAACCAAGGCGACAAAAACATACAAGCGGTGTTAGTCGTCAAATCTGGGATATGATGCCGGCATAGCGCCACTTCATTCAGGCAACACTGGCAACTGGGCTGAATTAGGCAACACTAGCAACTGGGCT
>CALDQF010000348.1 GCA_937911845.1 uncultured Phycisphaera sp.
CATCAAGTGATGATCGGCAGGCAAGCGGGCACGCAGTGCAAGCAACTGCTCAGCACTCAAAGTCTCTGCACGGGTTTGGGGCTGGATCCCCAAAGACGCCGTAATGTCATGACCCAAGATCCCGCCGATCTGCTTGCGGCGTTGGGACAGCAGTTTGGTCACGAATCGAGCAAAGCCATCCGGATCAGTTGGGCGTGAGTCAGAGGAACAGGGGCGCAGTTCCGCCATCGCACTCGTCACTTTTGGGGCCGGCCAGAAACAACCCGGAGGCAGAATCGCGATGCGACGCGCGATGGCGAAGGCTCGAACGATCGCCGTCAAAGGGCCCCAAGCTTTGGTGCCAGGGTTGGCGACCAAACGATCCACCACTTCCTTTTGGATCGTGACCCACTGGCCCGAGCACTCTGGGTGGTGCATCAACAGCGAAGCCATCAATGGGCTCGCCGCTTGGTACGGCAAGTTGGCCACCAACTTGAACTCGGCCCCTTCAAGAGCCGACACCACCTCTGGAGAAAGTCGACGGCCCTTCGCCAAGCAATCGCCCTCAACAAGTGTGATCCGATCACCAAATCGATCTCGGATGAGCCCAGCCAAGTCACGATCAATCTCGACCGCAATCACGCGCACCCCACGCTCGAGCAGGCTGTCGGTCAACGCACCAGTTCCCGGTCCAACCTCAAGGACGGTCTCGCCGGGCTGCAGATTGGCAGCGTCCACTAGCTCAAAAATCTTGCCGTGATCATGCAAGAAATTCTGCCCGAACCGATGTCGCGGCGTCAGACCGCGGGCGGCCAACAGTTCTCGGATTTCTCGCAGCGACTGCACCTCAAGCCTTGCCGAGGTACTCCCCGGTTTCCGTATTGATGCGGACCACGGTGCCTTGCTCGATAAATGAAGGCACGCGAACACGTGCTCCCGTCTCGACGACGGCTTCCTTCAATTGGTTGGTCACCGTCGCGCCCTTGGGCTGCGGCGTGGTTTCCGTAATCTCCAAATCGATGGAGGCGGGCAACTCGATACCCAAAGGCTTTTCGTCGAAGACCTGGACTTCACAAACGGTGTTCTCTTTCAGGAACTTGGCAGAATCACCGACCAGGTCCTCGTCCAACTCGACTTGCTCGTACGACTCTTGGTCCATGAAGACCCAAGGACCATTGGGGCCCGAGGTGTACAGGAATTCCATGTATCGCTTGTCAATATTGACATCTTCGACTTTGTCGGAAGAATTAATGCGGTTGACCTTGATGGTGCCCGTAGCCACATTCTTCATCTTGGCTTGTACGTACGCAGGGCCCTTCCCTGGCTTGGTGTGCTCGGTGCCGATGACAACGTGCAGTTGGCCTTCCCAAATCAGAGCGTTGCCGCGTTTCAAATCAGTGGCTTTGATAGGCATGGTGATTCTCCTGAGGGACTATGTTAGCGAGCGAGGGACTCGGCCTTGACTTCTCGAACGACGGTGACTTTGATCTCACCCGGGAAAGTCAAACGTTCTTCGACCTCTTTGGCGATGGCTCGGCTGGTATCCCACACTTGGGCATCGGTGGTGTCCTCCGCCTGCAGGATCACTCGGACTTCTCGCCCGGCTTGAAAGGCGTGAGCTTCTACGACACCTGGCTGCTCCTTGGCAATGGATTCCAGTTCTCCCAACCGCTTGATGTACTCCTCCATGGACTCTCGACGTGACCCAGGTCGAGCCCCTGAAAGAGCGTCGGCCGCCATCACAATTGGGGTGTAAGGGGAGAGCATTTCAATGTCCCCATGGTGGCCTCCGATGGCGTTGAGAATGTATTCCGAACTCTCGCCGTTTCGTTTGGCAAAGTCCATACCGATGGCAGGGTGCCCACCTTCAACCTCATGGTCCATGGCTTTTCCGATGTCGTGCAAGAAACCAGCTCGGCGGGCGATCGTGCCGTCAAAACCAAGTTGTTCAGCAATCATCTGGGACAAAAAGCCAACCTCGATGGAGTGTCGAAGCACATTTTGACCGTATGAGGTCCGGAAATGCAGGCGGCCCATCATCGCCACGATCTTTTTGGACAGTCCCTTGATCCCCACCTCAACGGTTGCGTCTTGTCCCTTTTTGCGAATCATGGCCTCAGTGTCGGCCTTCGCTTTGGCCACGTATTCACTCACTTTGGCAGGATTCACGCGGCCGTCTGCCACCATGAGCGAAAGGGCTTCGGCGGCGATGGCACGACGAATAGGATCAAAGCACGAAACCGCAACGACCCCTGGAGAATCGTCGATCAGTACATCCACTCCAGTGGCCAATTCAATCGCACGAATGTTGCGACCTTCGCGACCAATGATCCGACCCTTCATGTCATCAGATGGGATCTTGACCGATCGCACCGTGGACTCGGCCACATGCTCGGCCGCACAACGCTGAATCGCCATGAGCGTGATTTCACGAGCTTTGTCCTTGGCCTCTTCCTCTGCGGCCTCCACCAAGTCGCGGGCCACTTCAAGAGCCTCTAATCGATAAGCCTCACGGATTTCATCAAAAAACTGATCGCGAACTTCCTCTTCGGTTAAATCCGAGACACTTCCAAGTCGAGTACGAAATTCATTGCGGGTTTGCTTTAGTTTAAGATGACGCGCAAACAAGTTAGGCTCAAAATTGAACTCCTTCAACGCCGCCTCAATCTGCTTTCTCGTGATCCCTTTCACCAGGGTGGGGTCCTTAAAGTACTTAGATAAAGTAGGCCGTGAGACCCCACTGGCTTTGGCAAATTCATGCATGGACGTGAGTTTTTTCTTCATCATGCCGTTTCACCAATCATCATAAGGTTTCTAGTTGAAAGACTTTCATTCCGATAAAGTTTTTCACTCATATCGGTTGGGTTAACCGAATTTTCTTTCAAATGTAAACGTATTTCTTTCCAAAAATTTACTGGCAACAACGATAAAACCACATGGTGGATCTACAGTGTTTTAGCTCACGCCGAGCGGCAGGTCACTACGATAACCAATCCTATATTGCATCGTAGAAGCGCGGAACGTGCCCATACACATTGAGCAGATTCTCCCTCCAAGATTCTCTACCAATCAGTAATATCTCAAGGATTTTTTTGACAAAAGTAAACAAATAATAAATCTTGAGTAAATTTATTTATATTAGCAAAATTTAATAAGAATTTAAGATAAAAGTAATGTTATCAGTACCTTACGTGAGGGCCCACGCCTTGGCAGATGCTGCATCCAGAGAAATACCTAGAATC